>JBGTJG010000264.1:0-3743 GCA_041745235.1 Ferruginibacter sp.
ATCACTTTGTCACCTTTAATAAGGTCACTAAGAATTTCAGCTTTTACAACTGCTTTTACGCCTGATCCGCTAAGGAAATCTTTCCCTTCAGAGGTGACCAAGACATCGGAAAATTCCACAGAATCCCCGGCTTTACCCTCAATATGAGGAACGTACAGGCTGTCTCCTGCTTTTACTTTAAATTGCTGACCTGCTATTTTTACTATTGCTAACATATAGAACCCAAATTTAGGACGGCAAAGGTAGGCATTTTTGCTTTAAAAGAGAGAAGTTTTTAAACTTTATTATCCCGTAGAATAATATATGTGCAGAAATGCGAAGATAACCTTAGAAATCAATGATTTGAACGCCGGCTCTGGATTCTTTACCCGGCTTCGGTCCCGCTTTTCGGTACAAGTCCTCGCTCGTGCCTCGCTGCGGGCTTTGCCCTGCAATCGGCCTAGGTTCCGAGCCGTTTATCTTTAATCAGTTGTTATCGAAGTGAATCGGATGATCGCTGATCAATGTAATTATGTGCATGGGCTGCCCTGCATAGACGGAAATCCTTTTTGCTGGCATTAGGGCAAAAAGATTGCAGGCGGGTAGAGGACCAATGCTGATTTATATATGCTGTACGCGGCCCCAATCTATATTCAATAAAATGAATGCCTATATTCGTTTTTTAACGCTTCAGTTACCTGAAGTTGCCCTGCGGAATGCTATGAGAAAAATTATCAGTTACATCTACAGTATATATGTATTCACTGTATTTATTGTATTAATGTTTGTCCTGCTGCCTTTTGTTTTTATCGCTACCTTTTTCGGTAAGGTTACCGGCGGTAATATGATCTATAATATTTGCCGGTTCTGGGCAGATGCAGCAATGTTCATGTGGGGTATTAATCATAGAAACATTTATGAAGCGCCTAAGGCAAAGGATCATGCGGTGGTATTCACATTCAATCATAACTCATACATAGATATTCCGTTCATCTTAAAAGCATTTCGCCGTGAGCCTATCAGAATATTAGGTAAGGCTGAAATGGCCAAGGTTCCCATCTTTGGGTTCATATATCGGAATGCCGCGGTGTTGGTAGACAGGAAAAGTGATGAAGGGCGCATGAGAAGCATCAATGAAATGAAGAAAGTACTCGCAAAGAATATTTCTATTGTTATAGCACCTGAGGGGACCTTCAACATGACGGATAAGCCATTGAAGGAATTTTACAACGGTGCGTTTAAAATAGCAGTGGAAACAGGAGTTCCGGTGCAGCCGGTTGTATTCTTAGATGGTTATGATCGATTGAATTACAACAGCGTTCTTTCAATGACGCCGGGCAGGTCAAGAGCGGTATTTTTACCGGAGATACCACCGGGTAATGATGTTTCGTTACTCAAAGAAAAAGTTTATTCAGAAATGGAAGAAGCTTTGATCAGACATAAAGCAAGTTGGATAAAGGATTAAATTGAAAAGGGATGTCAGGGTGAGCTTGTCGAACCCGAAATTATGGAAACCGCCTTCGACAGGCTCAGGGTGACAGCATAATTAATGAGAGTTAAATGCAGGAAGAAAACGAATTTAATTTTGCAGAAGAAACTTCCGGGCATTGGGCAGAGATCATTCTTCCCCTTGCGCTACCTAATATATATACGTATGCCGTACCCACACACTTGCTGGCTCAGGCACAACCCGGTTGCCGCGCAGAAGTAGTCTTTGGAAAAAATAAAAAGTATGCAGGAGTTATAAAACAGGTTATTTCTGCGCAGCCTGCCTATAAAACAAAATCACTTTTAAACATCCTGGATGATGCGCCGCTGATTTACCCGCAGCAACTAAAGCTTTGGCAATGGCTCAGTGAATATTATATGTGCTCGGAAGGAGAGGTGATGGCAGCTGCCCTCCCTGCAGATTTTAAGCTGAGCAGTGAAACCATACTGATCTTTAATGAAGAGTTCGGGGATGATTTTTCTGCATTAGGGAATGAAGAATTTATGGTTGCAGAAGCGCTTTTGATAAAAACGCAACTGCATCTTACCGAAGTGCAGCAAGTGCTGGATTCATCACACGTTTACCCTACAATAAAAAAACTGATAGAGAAGAACGTCTGCTACATACAGGAAGAACTGCATGAAAGGTATAAGGCCAAAAAAGAAAACTTCGTATTGCTTAATCCGCGTTTCGATAATGAAGAAACACTGAGTTCATTATTAAATGAATGGAAAGGCGCACCAAAGCAAATGGAATTGCTGCTTGCATTTCTGCATCTGCAAAAAACGGCAGGCGATGTGATACAATCTGCATTGCTTAAAAAAGCAGGAGCGACTCCTGCACAATTAAAAGGCCTTTCTGATAAAGAAATTCTTCTTGTAGAAAAACGGAGTGTAGATCGTGTTCCGATGCTTGCAAAAAATATTCATATTGATTTTGAACTGAGCCCTGCCCAGGAAACTGCATTGGCAGAGGTGAGGGAAGTGTTTGCTGATAAAAGTGTTTGCTTGCTGCATGGCGTAACAAGCAGCGGTAAAACGCAACTTTATATCAAATTAATAGAACAGTCCTTTAATGAAGGCAAACAGGTCCTGTATCTTCTTCCTGAAATTGCTTTGACTGCGCAGATCATTCGACGCCTGCAAAAAAACTTCAGCGGCAACATAGCCATCTATCACTCAAAATTTAATAACCGCGAAAGGATCGAGCTTTGGAATAAAATAAGAACAGGTGAAATAAAAATTGTACTCGGAGCAAGAAGTTCACTCTTCCTGCCCTTTAAAGACTTGGGATTGGTAATAGTTGATGAGGAGCATGATTCATCTTACAAGCAACAGGATCCTGCGCCGCGATATAACGCCAGGGATGCAGCCATTTACTACGGCTCACTCTTTGGTGCAAAAATATTATTAGGCAGCGCTACGCCCTCGCTGGAGTCCTATTACAATGCTTCGCAAAATAAATACGGTCTGGTAAAACTGGCTGAGCGTTTTGGTGGCATAAAGCTCCCGGAAATAGAGATCATCAATACATCGCAGGTGGTGCAGAAAGGAAAAGTGATGATAAGCCCGCAGTTGAAGGAGTCTATACAAAAAGCGGTGGAAGGAGACCGGCAGGTGATCCTTTTTCAGAACAGGCGAGGTTATAATCCATACCTGATCTGCGGCACATGCGGCCACCTCCCGCAATGCGAGCATTGTGATGTTTCACTCACTCTCCATAAATACAGCAACAAGTTACATTGCCATTATTGCGGCAGCACATATCCAAAGCTTGTCACGTGCCCCGCGTGCGGCACAAATAATTGGCTGGAGAAAAATTTCGGAACGGAAAAAATAGAGGAACAGCTAGAAAATGATTTTGCTGCGTTTAAAATTGCCCGAATGGATGTGGACAGCGTGCGGGGTAAAACGGCGCACGATAGCCTTATTCAACTTTTTGAACAGCAACGCCTGGATATTTTAGTAGGAACCCAGATGGTTGTTAAAGGCCTTGATTTTGAAAAGGTAAGTCTTGTGGGTGTGCTTGATGCAGACGGTTTATTAAGCTTTGCAGATTTCCGCGTGAATGAAAGAGCGTTCCAATTAATGGAGCAGGTGAGCGGGAGAGCAGGGCGCAAACATGAACAGGGGAAAGTATTGATACAGGCAGTAAATGTGAAGCATCCGGTGCTGATGCTCGTGCAACAACATGATTATGAAAAGTTTTATCAATTTGAAATCGAGAAGCGAAAAGAATTTTTTTATCCTCCTTTCAGCAGAATGGTTGTAATAAC
>JBGTJG010000265.1:0-2220 GCA_041745235.1 Ferruginibacter sp.
CTTCCCGAAAACCTCATCGTTTTTTTCAACGGTCCACGCAGGATTAAAAAGCTTGTGCGCTGCATTAAAATGTTCGATCCGGGTTATATAAACCATTTCCTTCTGCGTATTTGAATGCAAAGGTAGCGGCTATTCTTAATAATGTAAAACTGCTCTGCTAACTTTGCATAATGGAAATTCTGGTGGTTGCGGCAACTGAGACGGAAATATTTCCCTATCTGAAACATTCAGCCCGAACTGATATTCTGATTACGGGTGTAGGTTCACCTGCATGTATGTATGCCCTCACTAAGAACTTGCAGATCAAAAAATATGATTTCGTTTTGCAAGCCGGAATCGCTGGCACTTTCCGGAACAAATATGCCCTCGGAGAAACTGTTGCCGTTAAGCAGGAGGTATTTGCAGATCTGGGGATATCAGAATCAGGATCATTGTATTCTCTTTTTGACAAGGGATATGCTGATAGTAACATAATGCCTTATACAAATAAATCGCTTCTGAATCCCTCCGATAATTATTTTGCTTTGCCTGCAGTAAATGCAATTACCGTAAATATGATCTCAGACAATGCAACTCAGACCGGAATGTTTATTAATAAATATAATCCTGATATAGAATCTATGGAAGGTGCAGCTTTTCATTATGTGTGTATCTCTGAAGGCATCCGATTTATGCAACTAAGAAGCATCAGTAATTTTGTAGGAGACAGGGTGAAATCAAATTGGAAAATGAAAGAGTCAATACAAAGTCTTAATGAAAACCTGACAAGGGTGATAGATGATCTTCAAAATAAGAGTCTTTGAATAAGCAAATTATACAGATTGGTTTTTCCCCCTGTCCGAACGACACATTCATATTTGATGCGCTTGTAAATAATCATATTGATACCGGGAATCTCCAATTTGAGCCTGTTCTTGAGGATGTGCAAACACTTAATTCATGGGCTCTTGAGGGGAAGCTGGCTGTTACTAAATTGAGCTATGGTGTTCTGCCGCTTGTATTGGATCGCTACAGCTTGCTTAACAGCGGAAGTGCATTAGGCAGGGGCGTAGGCCCTTTATTGATTGCGAGAAATAGTATTGCGGAGAGTGAAATTGAAGAAAAGCTGATAGCTATCCCCGGAGAAAATACTACAGCTCATTTATTGTTTTCATTGGCGTACCCTGTAGGGAAAAACAAAATATTCCTTCGCTATGATCAGATAGAAGACTTTGTTCTTGCCGGCAAAGGCTTAGGAGTGATCATCCATGAAAACCGTTTTACTTACGCAGATAAAGGGTTAAAAAAACTTTGTGACCTGGGTGAATTTTGGGAAAACGCTACGGGGCATCCGATTCCGCTTGGCGGTATTGTTGTAAAAAGATCAATGTCCGGCCAGATTCAGCAATTGGTTGAACTGCTGATCAGAAAAAGTATTGAATATGCATATTCAAAATATCCAGCCATCAATGATTATATACGTTCCCACTCGCAGGAAATGAACGAGGATGTGATGCGAAAACACATTGACCTTTATGTGAATGATTACTCTGTAAATCTTGGAAGTGAAGGAGAGGCTGCCGTAAAAAAATTGTTGGAAGTGTACAGCAATTTATATCCTGCATCAAAATTGCCAACTCTTGATCTTATGCTTAGAATGCATTCGGGAGAGTAGGAACTTCACAGGTATTTGTCCTGTTAAAATTTCTGAGCCTCATTCAACCCTTCTTTGTAAACGGTTAAGCATCGCTCCCTGGCAAATGTGTGTTCCACAATCGGAGCCGGGTAAGGCAAATCTTCAAACTCAGGCACCCATTTTCTGATGTATTTAAAGTCCCCGTCAAACTTTTTCGTTTGCAGGTATGGATTAAAGATGCGAAAATAGGGTGCAGCATCACATCCGCTCCCTGCTGCCCATTGCCATCCCCCATTGTTGGCTGCAAGATCATAATCAAGCAGTTTTTCCGCGAAATATGCTTCGCCTAATCGCCAGTCAATTAAAAGGTGTTTGCATAAAAAGGATGCAGTTACCATGCGTATCCTGTTGTGCATAAAACCTGTTTCATTCAGTTCACGCATGCCGGCATCTACGATAGGATAACCGGTTTGGCCCGTACACCATTTTTCAAAATCATTTTCATTATATCGCCACTTTATATGGTCATATGCCGGCTTGAATGATTTTCCTTTACCCACGTGCGGAAAATGCCACAATATCATTTGGTAAAAATCCCGCCAGAT
>JBGTJG010000266.1:0-10435 GCA_041745235.1 Ferruginibacter sp.
CGGACTGGCAATTGTAGGTACGGAGCGCCATGAGAGTCGGCGTGTGGATCGTCAGCTTCGCGGCCGTGCGGGCAGGCAGGGTGACCCGGGAACGTCGAGCTTTTTTGTATCGCTGGAAGATGACCTGATGCGGATGTTCGGCTCGGAAAGAATTGCCGGCCTGATGGACAGGATGGGCTACAAAGAGGGCGAAGTGATACAGCACAGCATGATCACAAAGAGCATAGAGCGTGCACAGAAAAAAGTAGAGGAAAATAACTTTGGCACAAGGAAAAGATTGCTGGAGTATGATGATGTGATGAACAAGCAGCGGAATGTGGTTTACGGAAAACGCCACCATGCTTTGTTCGGGGAGCGTCTTGCGTTGGATCTGGATAATTCATTTTATTCAGTATCAGAAGGTTTGATCCATTCTTTTAAAGAGGCCAATGATCATGAAGGTTTCAAGCTGGAAGTGCTGATGAATTTTGGGATGGATACATCCATCACGCAGGAGATACTGGAGAAAACGCCGGCACCTGCACTTGCTGATACTTTGTACCATGAAGCGATTACGCATTACAATGCAAAGAAAGTTGCGCTTGCTTCGCAGACGATGCCGATCATCAGCAACATTCGCAAGGAGCAGGGCAATCATATTGAAAATGTAGCGGTGCCATTTACAGATGGTAAAAAAGGTATACAGGCGCTTGCAAATTTGGATAAGTACATCGCTTCTAAAGGTGTGGAGCTTGGTAATGCACTTGAACGCAGCATTACTCTTGCAGATATTGATGAAGCTTGGAAAGAGCACCTTCGGGCAATGGATGACCTGAGGCACAGTGTGCAGACAGCAGGATATGAGCAAAAAGATCCGTTGGTGATATATAAGATAGAAGCTTTCGGTGCGTTCAAGGAAATGGATGACAAAGTGAACAGGGGTATTGTTAGTTTTTTATGCCATGCGCAAATTCCGATGGAGCAAACGAATGCGGGCCAGATTAAAGAAGGCCGTGAGCAGAAGACTGACATGCGCAAAATGAATATGAACAAGGCGCAGATAGAAGCGGCGGGTGATGATTATGCAGCGAATCAGAATGATTATTATGACCCGAGTGGTGGTGGTGAAGCGGTGAAGCAGGCGCCTATTGTAAGGGAGCAACCGAAGATCAGTCGGAATGCACCGTGCCCGTGTGGGAGTGGGAAGAAGTTTAAGAATTGTCATGGGAAGGAGTAGGTAATTTATAATTGATTAATGGATAATTGATAATTAGGGCATTCCGTAGGGGATGCTTTTTTATTGACAGGAAACACCAATTGTACGTCATTGCGAGCCGATTTTAAACTTCGTATTAAGCGAACTTGACGGCGCGGCAATCTCATACAACGTAAAGTTGCGGAGTGCGAAAGTACAAGCGAGTGAGATTGCCGCGCCGGGAAGTTTATAAGGTTTAAACTTTGTGATGGGCTCGCAATGACGAACGCGGTGAGGTATGCACTTTATTTGGCCGTTTTTAAGGGCGTGGAAAGTTTTTGATTCGCATTCCTCTTTAACTTTATTGAAAATACATCGTGAAAAACTACCTCATAATAGGTGCATCTTCCGGAATAGGCAAAGCACTGGCGGAAAATTTATCTGCAGAAAATAAAGTGTTTGGTACTTACAACACCCATGGCACAGAAACAGAGAACAATCTCAGTTACCATAAAGTAAATGTGCTGGATGAAAATATTGACCTGAGCTTTTTGCCGGACACATTGCACGGCGTTGTCTATTGCCCGGGCAGTATAAATCTTAAACCATTTGCACGAATAAAGCCTGAGGATTTTCTGAATGATTATGCATTGCAGGTGGTGGGTGCGGTAAAGATCATCCAGGCAGTTTTGCCAAAATTGAAAGCTGCAGAAAATGCATCTGTGGTTTTATTTTCCACCGTGGCAGTACAGGCGGGATTTAATTTTCATTCCCTGGTCTCTTCTTCGAAAGGTGCGGTAGAAGGGCTCACCAGAGCATTGGCAGCAGAACTGGCACCCAACATCCGGGTGAATTGTATTGCTCCCTCTATAACTGATACACCACTTGCTGCAACCTTATTAAATACCCCGGAGAAGAAAGAAGCAAATGCACAACGACACCCGTTAAAGAAAATAGGGTCGCCGGAAAACATTGCAGATCTTGCCGCTTTTTTGCTGAGTGATAAGGCATCGTGGATCACGGGGCAGATCATTCATGCAGACGGGGGCATGTCTGCGATAAAATAAAATTACAAACCATAAACTCAAACTTATGCAAAGCGCTGCCAAAACACCGGATCAATATTATGAGGAGCTGCCGGCCGATCGAAAAGAGGCCATGATAAAACTCCGAAATGAGATAAAGAAAAATATACCGAAAGGATTTAAGGAAGGTATGGGCTATGGGATGGTAGGCTGGGATGTTCCTCACTCTATTTACCCGGCGGGTTATCATTGCAAGCCTGAGCAGCCCTTGCCTTTTTTGGGATTGGCTTCTCAGAAAAATTTCATTGCGGTTTACCATATGGGAATCTATTCTGATCCGAAGTTGCTGGAATGGTTTACGGGGGAATATGCAAAGCAGGTGAAAGGAAAGTTAGATATGGGCAAGAGTTGCATCCGGTTTAAGAAGCCGGAGAATATTCCTTTTAAGCTGATGGGAGAACTGGCGAGTAAGATGACTGTAGAGGAATGGGTGGAATTATACGAGACGTTGTATGTAAAGGCGAAGAAGAAATGAGGAGAATCACTCTAGGAAAGTACTTATACGAAGGATGATACACCAATGCGTCGTCATTGCGAGGAACGAAGCAATCTCATTTTTCCAGTTATGAGGTGCGAATGAGATTGCTTCGCCGGCAAGTTTGAAAGGTTTAAGGTTCATTATCGGCTCGCAATGACGACTTAACTGGCCTCTTTCTGCGATGAAGAATCAACTCTTTATCTCTTGATTTCTGCCCTTAACAACCCTTATCTTTGCCGAACTTCAAAAACTACACTTAAAATAAGATCTATTCATGGCAGTTTTAGTTAATAAAAATTCTAAAGTAATAGTACAGGGGTTTACCGGTACGGAAGGCAGTTTTCATGCTACGCAAATGATAGAATATGGCACCAACCTCGTGGGCGGCGTTACACCGAATAAAGGAGGCACTACACATCTGGATCAGCCGGTATTCAATACCGTAGCCGATGCAGTAAAAGAAACGGGTGCAGATGTGAGTATCATTTTCGTTCCCCCGGCATTTGCTGCAGATGCTATTATGGAGGCGATAGAGGCAAAGATCGCACTCATCGTTTGTATTACTGAAGGTATACCCGTAAGTGATATGGTGAAAGTGAAAAATTATTTACAGGGCAGCAAGAGCAGGCTTATCGGGCCAAACTGTCCCGGTGTTATTACAGCAGATGAATGTAAAGTGGGCATCATGCCGGGCTTTATCTTTAAGAAGGGCCGCATCGGGATCGTATCTAAAAGCGGTACGCTTACTTATGAAGCGGCTGACCAGGTTGCAAAAGCAGGCCTGGGAATTTCAACAGCAATAGGAATTGGCGGTGATCCGATAATAGGTACTACAACCAAAGAAGCTATAGAACTTTTTATGAATGACCCGGAAACAGATGCTATTGTAATGATTGGAGAAATCGGCGGGGGTATGGAAGCAGAAGCTGCGGAATACATCAAAAGCACCGGAAATAAGAAACCCGTTGTAGGGTTCATTGCCGGACAAACTGCACCTCCGGGCAGGCGTATGGGCCATGCGGGTGCGATCGTAGGCGGGGAAGATGATACGGCAGCGGCGAAAATGAAGATCATGGCAGCATGCGGTATTCATGTGGTGGCAAGCCCGGCGGATATCGGTAAAACTATGGCAGAGGTAATGAAATAAAAGGTCGCCGTCAAACTCACAATGTCAGCCTGAGCTTGTCGAAGGCGGGTTGAGATTGTGCATCGTCTTCGACAGGCTCAGACTGACATCGCAATTATATCGAGCTTATTAACTTAGGAACTATACACAAAAACAGCAGTTGATTACTGCTGTTTTTTTATTGGGTAGATTATTGGTACAGAGAAGAATGCAATTCGTTAACAATTCTTTGTATTCTTATTTATGCAATTGATGTACTAAATTCATCTTAACAGCATAATCTTGTAAACCGCATTAACCCTGCAAGCACCATTCTTTTAAAACCAACATATGAACTTTTTAAAATCTTCTGCCCTACTGTTTATTTTTTTGCTAAACCTGACATACGTGAACGCACAGATAAAGGATGACTACACTGCTCAATGGAAAAAGATAGCAGCCTTTGAAGCAAAAGGGCTTACGAAGGATGCCCTCCGGGAAGCAGTTATCATTTTTACTGATGCAGTAAAAAAAGGCAATGAAGCACAGCAGATAAAAGCAGCCATGTACCAGATGAAGTACAGGAATATGGTTGAAGAAGACAATGCACAGAAAAATATCTTTTTTGCTGATACGCTGATCGCAGAGTCCAAGGCACCTGCAAAGAATATCCTGCTGAGCATGCAGGCGCAGTTGTTTCAATCTTACAAAGAGAATAACCGGTATAGATTATATGGCCGCACTGCGCTGATTGAGGAAAACAATAATGATCTTACTACGTGGAGCATAAAAAAACTGAATGAAAAGATCTCCTCTCTTTATAAGGCCTCTCTTCAGAATGAAAATTTTTTAAAAGCTACTGAGTTAAAGGGGCTGGATGCGATCATTGAAAAAGGTATAAACAGCCGTCACCTCCGCCCTACCCTTTATGATCTTCTGGCTCACCGTGCGCTTGATTATTTTATGAGCAGCGAAAATGATGTTACTCAGCCTGCTTACAAATTCATCATTAACGACCCTGCTGCATTTGCACCTGTAAAGGAATTTGCCGCTCACCGATTTGTTACAAAGGATTCCGCTTCGCTCTATTATAATGCTTTGCTTATCATGCAGGACCTGCTGAGCTTTCATGCAAATGATGCAAACCCGGAAACACTGATAGATGTAGATCTTAAAAGGTTGGAATTTGTAAATGAACACGGTTCGTTTACAAACAAAGAAAAGCTGTATGAAGCGGCCCTCCTTAATATTGAAACAAAATACAGCAGCAGCCCGGCAAGTGCAGAGGCCTCTTACCTCCGTGCAAATATTCATTTAGAAAAAGGTGAAAAATATAATCCTTTTACCGGAAAAGAATTTCAGTTTGAAAAAAGGAAAGCTAAAGAAATTGCTGAAACTGTCTATGCAAAATTCCCCCAAAGTGAAGGAGGCATAGATTCTAAAAATATGTTAGTTGAATTAGAAACCTCGGAATTTAATTTTGAAACAGAAAAAGTAAACTTGTCGGAGCAGGCGTTCCGTGCATTGGTACATTATAAAAACCTCGACAGGCTTTATTTCAGGCTTGTAAAAACAAACAGGGAAGAAATTAAAAGACACGGGCATGTAGCATACGAAAATATTTGGCCCACGATTGTTTCTCTAAAACCTATAAAGAATTGGAGAGTAGACTTACCCGATCTGAAAGATTATCAGAAACATGCTACAGAAATTAAAATTGACGGGCTACCTGTGGGAACCTATTACCTGATTGCAAGTAAAAATGAAGACTTTTCATTGGCAAATAATATACTCTCACAAGCTGTAACCTTTGTAAGCAACATAAGTTATATATCTAACAATAAAAATGAACTGAATGTATTGGATAGAAATACCGGAAACCCTTTGGTGAATGCGACTGTACAGCTATGGGCTAATGAGTATGATTATGGTTCAAGAAAGCAAGTAGAAAATAAAAGGGGACTTTATACAACAGATAAAAATGGTTTTGTCAAAATTCCTAAGGCAAAGGATTACGAAAATAACATCCTGCAGATAAAGTACGGTAGTGATGAGTTATTTACTGATGATGGCTACAGTACACATTTTTCTGATGATTATAATAACCGTGGAAGAAAAAGCACCATGCGCAGTTTTCTTTTTACAGACCGTTCCATTTACCGCCCGGGCCAAACGGTTTTCTTTAAAGGGATCATGACCCAATCTGACAGCTCAGGCAGAAAGAGTCAAATCCTTGCCGATAAAAGAACAAGCATACAGGTATCTGACAGGAACAATCAAAAGATCACGACAATATCATTGACTACGAATGCTTACGGCTCATATAATGGCAGTTTTAAGATCCCGGAGGGATTGCTGAACGGTGTTTTTTACATCAGGGATTCTGTGACACAATCCACGCAGTCTTTCAGCGTAGAAGAATATAAGCGGCCGAAGTTTTCTGCGGAAATAAAAAAGCCGGAAGGCACTTACCGCATCAATGACAACATCACTGTGACCGGCATTGCAAAAGCCTATGCGGGAAATAATATTGACGGGGCAAAAGTATCGTATCGTGTAGTGCGTATTGTTCGTTACCCTATATGGTGGGGCGGTTATTACCGGAGAATTTATCCGCCATACGGCAGAAGCGAGGAGATGGAGATCACAAATGGCTTTACAACTACCAATGCAAAAGGTGAATATTTTATAACCTTTAAAGCCATACCGGATGAAAGTGTTGATAAAAAGGACCAACCGACTTTTGATTACCGGGTAACGGCAGACGTTACTGATGTGAACGGGGAAACAAGAAGTGCTTCAACGATCGTGTCGGTTTCTTACCAGGCTTTGCAATTAAATATTACCGGGCGGGAAAAATTACCTTCAGACAGTATAAAAAACATCGGCGTAAGCAGCACGAATACGAACGGGCTGTTTGAGAAGGTAACTGTAAATTTTTCCATGTACAAATTGCAGGAACCGGAGCGTATATTCAGAAAGCGTTACTGGCAAACACCGGATGTTTTTGTAATGAGCAAAGAGGAGTACTACCGCAGCTTTCCGCATGATGCATATGCAGATGAAGATCAGATGTCAAAATGGGCATTGGGTGAGAAGGTGATTGACAGAACGGATACGACAAGTGCAGATACAAGATTTAAGACACAAGACATAAGACTTAAGGCAGGTTGGTATAAAATAATTGTAACTACAAAGGATAAATACGGCGAAGAAGTAAAAGCTGAAAAGTTTGTGCAGATCACTCCCCTCTCTCTCGGAGAGGGGCCGGGGGTGAGGTCAACCGAAGCCATCCTCGTCACTACAGAAAATAAAACCGCCCAACCGGGTGAAAAGATCACTTATAAAATTACTACAGGTTTCCCGAAAATATGGCTCATACAAAACATCGGCAGAGCAGAGGAAAATTACAAGATAACCTACCCCACCGTGAGCGCAGGAGAAGTATTTACCAATACCATTGATGTAACGGAGAATGACCGGGGTGGCATACACATGAACTATGCCTTCGTGCAGCACAACAGGTTCTATTCAGGTTCAAAAAGTTTCCTTGTGCCCTGGAGCAATAAAGAACTCAATATCTCTTATGAAACTTTCCGCGATAAGCTGCAACCGGGCAGCGAGGAAAAATGGAATATTAAGATTACCGGAAAAAAAGCAGAAAAAGTGGCAGCAGAAGCATTGATAAGCATGTATGATGCATCGCTGGATCAGTTCAAAAAACATGAGTGGAATTCTTTAAGTAGCGTGTGGCCGGTATTCAACCCAAACTTTTACTGGATGGGTAGTACTTTCACTTTGGTGAATTCGTTTGAGGAAAATAGGATAATATCAAAATATTTGCCAACCAAAAATCATTCATACGACAGACTCCTAAATAATGGCTGGAATGAGGGAGGATATAACCGAATGTACAAAGGTGTACGAACCATATCTGCAGAATCTGCCCCAATGTCTGCTCAAGGAGCAGAATTAAGTTCGGTTGTCGTTACTGCACTTGGAAGAAGAAGTACCCCCGATGAAATGCAAGCGTCAAAAGAAAAAAGGGATAACAGCATCCAAATGCAAAAGGATTCAAGAGAAATAGCAGCCGATACCTCAATGGTAACAGGTAGCGAAGAAAACAACATTCAGATCCGCAAAAACTTCAATGAAACCGCTTTCTTCTTCCCCGATCTTAAAACTGATGAGGAGGGAAATATTTCCTTTTCATTCACCATTCCGGAGGCACTCACACAATGGAAGATGATGGTTCTTGGCCATACCAAAGAACTGGCAAGCGCCTACAGTACAAAAACAACTGTAACACAAAAGGAACTGATGGTTCAGCCGTTTGCACCGCGGTTTTTAAGAGAAGGTGACCGCATGGAATTTTCTGCCAAGGTGTCTAACCTTTCCGGGAAAGAAATTACCGGCACATCCCGCCTGGAGCTTTTTGATGCCGCCACAAACAGATCGGTAGATGGCTGGTTCAAGAATGTTTTCCCGCAGCAATATTTTACAGTGCCCGCAGGGCAAAGTGTAGCTGTGAAATTCCCGGTAGATATCCCTTTCAATTTTAATTCTGCCATGATGTACAGAATCAGGGCAGTTGCAAAAGACGGTTCATTCTCTGATGGTGAAGAAGCAGCGATCCCGGTGCTTACTAACCGCATATTGGTAACAGAAACGCTGCCGCTAAACATGCGAAACACATCATCAAAAACTTTCAAGTTCGATAAATTGCTTACAAGCGGCAACAGTGGCTCTCTCACGAATTATGCACTTACGGTTGAGTATACAAGCAACCCCGCATGGTATGCTATACAGGCACTGCCCTATCTTATGGAGTACCCGTATGATTGCGCAGAGCAAAGTTTCAACCGTTATTATGCAAATACGCTTGCTTCGTTCATCAGTAATTCATCGTCGAAAATAAAAGAAGTATTTGAAAAATGGAAGATCACAGATACCGCTGCGCTGATGAGCAATCTGCAGAAGAATGAAGAATTAAAATCTGTATTACTGCAGGAAACACCGTGGGTTCTTAATGCAAAGAATGAAACACAGCAAAAGAAAAATATCGCTTTGCTGTTTGACATGGTTCGCCTTGCATCTGAGAAAAACAAAACGCTTGCAAAACTTAAAGAAATGCAAAGCAGCAACGGTGGCTTTGCATGGTTCAAAGGCGGGCGGGATGACCGTTACATGACACAATATATTGTAACCGGCATAGGGCACCTTAGAAAGTTGAATGCTGTACAGGGTGCTGATTATGCAGAGTTGAAACCAATTTCAGATAAAGCACTGCCTTACCTTGATGCACGGCTTAAGGAAGATTACGATAACCTGATCAGGTACAAAGTGAACCTCTCACAGAACAATCTATCGTATATCGCTGTTCAGTATTTGTACATGCGCAGCTTTTTCCCCGAAACAAAAACAAGTGCCTCTGCTAAAACAGCAGTTGATTATTACAAAGGGCAGGCGGTAAAATATTGGTTGAGCCAAAGCCGGTATATGCAGGCCATGATAGCACTTGCATTGCACAGAAATTCAGACAGCAAAACACCAAAAGCAATCATTGAATCGCTGAAACAAAACAGCATCAGCAGCGAAGAAATGGGCATGTATTGGAAAGAATATACAAGATCCGGTTATTACTGGTACCAGGCGCCTATTGAAAGCCAGGCCATGATGATAGAAGCTTTCACTGATATAGACGGCAATAAAAACACAATTGATGATCTGAAAACATGGTTGCTCAAACAAAAGCAAACGCACCAATGGCCATCTACCAAAGCGACCGCAGAGGCGTGCTATGCTTTGTTGCTGAATGGCAGCAACTGGTTGTCAGATGAAAAGGTGGTCACCATAAATCTTGGCAACACGGTTATTAAAAGCAGTGAAGAAAAAACTGAGGCGGGCACGGGTTATTTCAAAAAAAGAATAGAAGGCGACAGGGTGCAGCAGGGGATGGGAAATATTACTGTATCGGTTGCATCAGCAAATGAGAAACCGCTTACAGGCTCTTCCACTTCATGGGGCGCAGCATATTGGCAATATTTTGAGGACCTGGATAAAATAACCGCAGCAGAAACACCGCTGAAGCTGGTGAAAAAATTATTCATTGAAAAAAACTCAGACAAAGGGCCGGTATTACAGGCGATAAAAGACGGCGATGAATTGAAAGTCGGTGATAAAATAAAAGTTCGCATAGAGCTTCGCTCTGACAGGGATATGGAATACCTGCATATGAAAGACATGCGTGCTGCATGCATGGAGCCGGTAAATGTGATCAGCCAATACAAGTGGCAGGCTGGCTTGGGGTATTATGAAAGCACAAAGGATGCAAGCACCAATTTCTTCTTCGGATGGTTGCCTAAAGGAACTTATGTTTTTGAATACCCGATGTTTGTTACGCACAGCGGTAATTTCAGCAACGGTATTACAACCATTCAATGTATGTATGCACCGGAGTTTACGAGCCACAGTGAAGGTGTGAGGGTGAGTGTGGCGGAATAATTTTTTCTTCACCGCAGAGCACAGGAGTTAAGAGAGTTTACGCAGAGATTATTTTCTCTGCGTAAACTCTTTATTTTTCTCATGTTCTC
>JBGTJG010000267.1:0-11706 GCA_041745235.1 Ferruginibacter sp.
AAAAATGAGCTTTTAAAAAAAGCGCAGGCTTTTCAATTCCTCTCTGCAGAAGAAGGCATTTATTTATTTGAAAATGCTGCACTTGCAGATCTGATGTACACCGCTAACGAATTGAGAAAGTTTCAGGTACCGCACGGAAAAGTGACATGGCAGATAGATCGAAATGTAAATACGACAAATGTGTGTATTGCAAACTGTAAATTTTGCAATTTCTTTCGCATCCCCGGTCATAAAGAAGCTTACATCACGGATATTGAAACTTATAAAAGAAAGATCGAAGAAACCATTGCTTATGGCGGTGATCAATTGCTACTCCAAGGGGGCCACCACCCCGATCTCGGCTTATCGTTTTATGTGAATTTATTTAAGGAGCTTAAAAGCCTTTACCCGAATATCAAATTACATACGCTGGGCCCGCCGGAAATAGCTCATATTACCAAGCTGGAAAAAAGTACACATGCAGAAGTGCTCGCCGCGTTAAAGGAAGCGGGGATGGACAGCCTGCCGGGGGCCGGTGCAGAAATACTTACAGACAGGGTACGTCGCCTGATAAGCAAAGGCAAATGCGGAGCGCAGGAATGGCTTGATGTAATGCACGAGGCGCACAAGCTGGATATTACTACATCTGCCACAATGATGTTTGGCCATGTAGAAACCTTGCAGGAACGTTTTGAGCATCTGGTAAAAATAAGAGAAGTGCAAAGCCGTAAGCCGGAACATGCTAAAGGGTTTCTTGCTTTTATTCCGTGGACATTTCAGGATGCCGATACCTTGCTCGCACGTATACGTGGCGTGCATAATCTTACCACACCGGAGGAATATATTCGCATGATAGCCATGAGCCGTATCATGCTTCCTAATATCAAAAACATACAGGCCAGCTGGCTCACCGTAGGAAAGCAAGTGGCTGAACTTTGCCTAAATGCAGGCGCAAATGATTACGGCAGCATTATGATAGAAGAAAATGTGGTAAGTGCTGCCGGTGCTCCCCATAGATTTACATCAGTATCAATACAAGAGGCCATCAGAAAGGCAGGCTTTGATCCTCAACTACGCAATCAGCAATATGAATGGCGGGAAATGCCGGAAATGAAGGAACAGGTGGTGGATTATTGACCTCACCCCAACCCCTCTCCGAGGGAGAGGGAACTCGAGTAGCTTATCGGTAAATATTCTTGAAGCAGAGTAAAACAAAAGAAAAGCTGCTCTTTCGGGCAGCTTTTCTTAAATTATAATTAAACCAAAAATTATTTAGGCATAACTACACCGTCAATAACGTGGGTAACGCCATTGCTTGAAATAACGTCAGCTGTAGTAACGGTAGCACCGTTTACCATAACTTTTCCGTCTTTTACAGAAACCATAAGATCTTTACCGTTAACTGTTTTAAGCTTCTGGCCATCTTTCAGGTCAGCCGCTCTGAGCGCACCCGGTACTACGTGATAAGTCAAAACACCTGTAAGGTCATTCTTCATTTCCGGCTTTAGCAAATTGTCTACTGCGCCTGCAGGAAGTGCTGCAAATGCTGCATTTGTTGGAGCAAATACTGTGAAAGGGCCTGCGCCGCTTAAAGTTTCGCCCAGACCTGCTGCTGTTACAGCTGAAACAAGAGTTGTGTGATCAGCAGATCCCATTGCATTTTGTACAATGTTCTTAGATGCTACCATTTTAGCACCGCCTACCATTACACCGTCTTCTTCAGTTACAACGGGCGTTTCAGCCATTTTAGTGTCAGTTGTTACAACTGTAGCATCATCAGTTTTTTTCTCGTCTTTGCAAGAAGCAAGCATCATTACTGAAGCAGAAGCTACAAGCATGTACGATAAGAATGTCTTTTTCATTTTTGTTTTTTTGGTTATAAATTAAGAATTTGTATCTACGGGAATACTTACCTGAGGGTTTTAGTCTTGTGTAAGTTTTATCCGAGGTCGCAAAACTATCGGTTTTTTTTCGTCTTTACAATTCCACCGTATAATGATGTATATATTTCTGAAACCTTCTTTCCCGGTTCGTGAACGGTAATGCCTGCGCATTTGGTAGCTTCATTTATTTCGAAGGCTATCCCCTCATTGATCGCATAGTATACTAAGATCTCGCTTTCTTGGCTATTTTTAAACACTGAGGGATTATTTTTGATATCAGGATACTGCATTTTTATAAAAGTAAGTGTACTGCCGCAAGAGACTTTTTCGGTTGTTTTATAGTAAGGAGAGGTTATGCGAATGTGTTTTATCTTACTCTGATCGGGTTTTGCAGAAGTTGCAAATATTGTAATGCTGTTAAGTGAAGTATCTCCTGTTTTGCCTGTCGGTTTAAAAAACCAACTCATTACGGTTCCTGCGGTATTTGTCGAATCCGGATTTCCCATGGCTGTAATTGCCTCTGCTGTAGTAGCCCCTAATTTAATGTTTCCAATGCTTTTTCCCGGTACAATCGTATCATTCGCTGCGGCCTGAAAGACTTTCTGAAGTGAATCGGCTTTAACTGAATCGGCGTAAGAAGGTTTAATAACTGTATCCTTAACTTTTGTATCAGTGAATTTATCTATGGTTACTTTTTCTTTTTGCTTACATGATAAGACCGATACAGCCACGCAAAAGCAAAAAATAAAAAATTTCATTCCAATGGGTTAAAGGTTCCTGTGTGATATTGCTCAAATATCAAATAATGAACCGGCAATAAAAAACGCCCGAAAATTTCGGGCGTTTCAACTATTTAAATGTTTTTAAGAGCCACAACTGATGCATCCTTCCGGATTATCCAGCGAACAGCTTATTTCGGCTGCTGCATCCTCTTTGGTTTTATTAAGCACATCTGCATCTATTGTAAATTTGATCGCATCTGCGGCTGCCTTTGTGCGCAGGTAATACATGCCTGTTTTTAAACCTTTCTTCCAGGTATAAAAATGCATAGAAGAAAGCTTCGCAAAATTCGGTTGCTCCACAAAAAGATTGAGTGATTGCGACTGGCAGATATATGCGCCCCTGTCTGCCGCCATATCAATAACATTGCGTTGTTTTATCTCCCAAACAGTTTTGTATATTTCTTTGAGTTCAGCAGGTATTTCTTCAATATTCTGCACAGAACCGTTAGCAGCTATGATACGCTGTTTCATATTATCATTCCATAAGCCCAGCTTTCCAAGGTCTTTCAGTAAATGTTTGTTTACAATAGCAAACTCGCCGCTGAGCACACGGCGGTTATATATATTGGAAGTGTACGGTTCAAAACATTCGTTGTTACCGAGTATTTGCGAAGTAGAAGCTGTAGGCATCGGCGCAAGCAACAAAGAGTTTCTTACTCCATGCTCCATTACATCTTTACGCAGGCTTTCCCAATCATGGCGATCACTTGGGGTTACATCCCACAAGTCGAACTGGAATTTTCCTTTGCTTAACGGTGAACCCTGGAAAGTTTCATATGCGCCGTCTTTTTGTGCCAGCTCGCAGGAAGAGGTCATGGCAGCAAAATAGATCGTTTCAAAAATATTTTTATTCAACAGCTTTGCCATGTCGCTTTCAAAAGGCAGGCCCAGCATCATAAACACGTCCGCCAACCCCTGTACACCTAAACCGATAGGACGGTGGCGTGTATTGCTTCTCTCGGTCTCCGGGATTGGATAGTAATTGCCGTCTATAACTTTATTAAGATTGCGGGTAACGATCTTAGTTACTTCTACAAGCTTCTCAAAATTAAATTTCTTCCCCTCTACAAAACGTGGGAGAGAAAGTGAAGCGAGATTACATACAGCAGTCTCTTTATCATCGCTGTATTCTATTATTTCCGTGCAAAGATTGCTGCAACGGATCGTACCGAGGTTCTGCTGGTTGCTTTTTTTATTAGCAGCATCCTTGTACAATAAATAAGGTGTCCCTGTTTCTATCTGAGCTTCCAGTACTGCATTCCATAATTCTCTTGCGGGGAAGGTTTTCTTCGCCTTTCCTTCTTTTTCATACTTCTCATACAATGCTTCAAAATCATCGCCGTGTGTAAGGTGCAGGCCCTGTGCTTCATTGGGGCAAAATAAACTCCACTCACCATCGGCTTCCACACGCTTCATGAAAAGATCCGGTATCCACAATGCAAGAAAAAGATCTCGTGCACGCATCTCTTCTTTACCGTGATTTTTTCTGAGTTCCAGAAATTCAAATACGTCCGCGTGCCATGGCTCCAGGTAAACAGAAAAAGCACCTTTGCGTTTGCCGCCACCTTGGTCAACGTAACGGGCTGTATCATTAAACACGCGGAGCATCGGAATGATGCCATTGGATGTCCCGTTAGTTCCTTTTATATAACTGCCTGTAGAACGAATATTATGAATGTTTAAACCAATGCCACCGGCAGATTGAGAGATCATTGCACAATCTTTCAGCGTATCATAAATACCGGAAATGCTGTCGTCTTTCATGCTCAGCAAAAAGCAGCTGCTCATCTGCGGCTTTGGCGTGCCGGCATTAAACAATGTAGGCGTTGCGTGAATGAACCATTTTTCACTCATCAGGTTATATGTTTCTATTGCAGCTTCTACGTCTGTTTTGTGTATGCCCAAGGCTACACGCATAAATAAATGCTGCGGTCGCTCGGTGATCTTGCCGTTCACTTTAAGCAAATATGATTTCTCCAGGGTTTTGAAACCAAAGAAATCAAAATGATAATCCCTTTCATAAATGATGGATGCATCCAGCAGGTCTTTATTTGCCTCTATTACTGCATACACATCATCTGCCAGCAATGGCGCATGATCCCCGGTTTTATCATCAATATAATTGTAAAGTAATTCGGCAGTTTCCGAAAATGATTTTCTTGTATTCTTGTGCAGGTTGCTCACGGCTATTCTTGCAGCAAGTACCGCAAAATCAGGATGGCGTGTAGTAAAGGATGCAGAAGTTTCCGCCGCCAGATTATCCAGTTCCGTTGTGGTTACATTATTATAAATTCCTGCTACTACTTTTTTAGATATCTCTATGATATCCTCACTTTTAAGGTTAAGCCCATAGCTCAGCTTCATTACCCGGGATGTGATCTTATCAAAGTGTACAGCTTCGGTTTTGCCGTTCCTTTTTATTACTTGCATACTTGTATAGTTAAAAGGTTATTAGTTGTTTTGGTATAGGTTATTTCGCAGTCCTGAAACGCACACTTAGAAATCTTCATCCATTGAAAACTCTTTAGAGCTTCCTTCTTTCACACCGGCTTTCTGGTATTCGCCCACACGCTTTTCAAAGAAATTGGTTTTGCCCTGAAGGGAGATCATTTCCATAAAATCAAACGGGTTAACTGCATTGTAAATTTTACTGCAGTCTAATGCCACAAGCAATCTGTCCGCAACGAATTCAATATAATCGCACATCAATTTTGCATTCATACCGATGAGGCCTACAGGTAATGCACTGGATACAAATTCTTTTTCTATCTCTACCGCATCTCTTATGATCTGTGTAACCGTTTCTTTAGGCAACGGATTTTCCAAATGTCTTGTATAAAGTAAACATGCGAAATCGCAATGCAATCCTTCATCGCGGCTGATAAGTTCATTCGCAAATGCAAGGCCCGGCATGAGGCCCCTTTTCTTGAGCCAGAAAATGGAGCAGAAAGAGCCCGAGAAAAATATTCCTTCTACTGCTGCAAAAGCAATAAGCCTTTCTGCGAATGTTCCTTTATCGATCCAGCGAAGCGCCCATTGTGCTTTTTTCTGTACACAATCAATTGTATCAATAGCCCTCAGCAGGCGATCTTTTTCAATCGGATCTTTTATATAGGTATCTATTAAAAGTGAATAAGCTTCGGAATGAATATTTTCTATCATCACCTGGAAGCCGTACATACACCGAGCTTCAGGGTATTGTACTTCTTTAAGAAAGTTTACGGCAAGGTTTTCATTTACTATGCCGTCGCTCGCTGCAAAAAACGCAAGCACATGTTTAATGAAATAGCGTTCATCATCCGTAAGCTTATTAGCCCAATGCTGTAAGTCATCAGTAAGGTCCAATTCTTCTGCAGTCCAAAAGCTTGCCTCTGCTTGTTTGTACATTTGCCATATGTCCTGATGTGTTATTGGGAAAAGTACGAAGCGGTCTTTATTTTCAGATAAAATCGGTTCTGTGGTCATTCAGTGTTTGGTTAAGAAAGTGTCAGGTTGTTGAGAAGCAGCTGGGTTCCTTTTCTCTTTTTGTAATTCTCTGATACAATAATACTAATCATTAGTCCCAGTTTTATTAAAGAGTTTTTCACACCTTGTTTACAAATCTTTAAAGTCAATATGGTCAAAGGGTGGCGCAAAAAATTAAGTTCTCCACGGGAGTTTTGTGAACAATATTTTAGGAAATTGGATAAAATTATTTTATAGTTAATAATTTTTAAACTAGTGACTTGTTTTGCAAGGCTTTAAAGTTTTCTAATTTCATTTACCCACGTTGTGTTAGTAAATAATATTTTCTAAAAATGATTTATTCATAATTTCGTTTTGATAAAAAAACACCACAAAAGTTGATCTTGGATTTATGCGGTTTGGACCCGAACCCGACCTCTTCTTTGGTGTCTTTTAATCTGACGGTTACTGAAAGCGCTTCTACTAAAGCGCTTTTTTATTGATGCTCATTGATACAATAATACTAATCATTAAAGGGGATTTTATGAAAGAGTTTTTCACACGGTGTTTACAAAACGGCCGGATGCAATGAGGACAAAGGATAGGTAAGTTTTCCACTGCGAAATGCACATAGTAAGGATAACTTTCTTATGTTTTTTAATTAAATATCCGGAAGGATGAACATTATTTTTATGTTACCGTTCCCGGTTTTCTATAAACATAATCCCATGGCTTTGTTCAAAGAAAATGTGCAAATTCTGAGGAATCAAAAACGACGGTTCCGGATGGTTTTAACGCCGACGTTTGATAGAAATGAATTAGTTTTATTGCCTAAATGAATTTATGAAAAAACTGTACATTCTCTTATTCTTTATTTCTCTTTCCGGTATTGCTGCAGCGCAAACTTTCACCCCTGAAGAAGCTGCAAAACGCGTCGGTGAAAACATTAAAGTATGCGGTAAAATATTCGGCGGACGCTTTTTTGAAACCTCAAAAGGATCTCCTACTTTATTGAACATGGGCGCAGCATATCCTGCAAGTCCGTTTACGGTAATGATACCGGGTGAAGTGCGCACCCAACTTGGCTATGCGCCCGAAGTTGAATTAAAAGACAAGAATATTTGTGTAACAGGAGAGGTTATCCTTTTTAAAGAGAAACCTGAGATCATTGTGAATGATATTTCTCAGATAGAAAGAGAGAAATAACACGCAATGTTTTTCCGCAATAATCAGGATTTAAGATACCCGATATTTTTCCCGGTTTTATTTACAATATTACCTGAGCGTGATATGAAAATATCATCGCTTCCCTCCATCCTGATGGCGTATGGATAGTCTTCATATTTTGCTTTCACCATAGTGCCCAATATCAAAAGTTGAGAATTTCTGAGGGTAACAAGGTTATTGTTACTAGTTATAAAGTATTTGTTGTTTCTGTCCCCGGAAAAAATCACATTGAAATTTATATAGGCTTTATTTAATGTGGCCACTCTTGATGTTGTCGGCATTTCCGCAGTATTTTTTGGTTGTGCAGGAACGATGGTTTTAGCGGTATAAGCCCTTCCGTTAATCTGTGCATCTGCTTTGCTCCATCCGTTATCGATAGAAACAAGCCTCTGCCCTTTTGCCGGGTGTGTTCCAGTTGCTCTCGGGTTTGCCAATAATTGCATAGCAGATTGGGATTGTAACAAGGTCGCTCCCATTTTACGCAGCACAAAACCGCTGAATTCATCTGCCTTCAGTTCTGTTTCCGGGTGACTGCCTGATCCCGAGAGTGTATGCCCATCTAAGTGGTGGCCAATTTCATGTGCAAGAATTGCAATAGCCGCCCATTTATCGCCCGATTCATTGTTAATTTGGTTTATGAATGTCGGGTTGTAGAAGATGTAGCGCTTGTTGTTATAATTAACTGCTGCTGCATTGGGAATATTTGATTGCTTAATTTCAAAATTTGAACCCAATCCTACCACGTCCATTATTGCGGTAATTGCCTGCTTGGCGTTTTCGGAGGAGTTTACAATCCTAAGAGGAAGGTTTACGGGTTCGCCGTAATAGCTGCAGATGAAACCGGGCTTGCCGGGAACAAAGATATTTTGCGCAAAAGAAACGCTGCTCAGCAACGCAGCTAAATATATTAAAGATGCTTTTTTCATGTAAAGGATTATTTGATTGTGATTCAAACAATAATTTACGAAAGGTTCGCAGCATTAATACTTAAGAGAATGCAAATTCACAATTGTGCAACAAAGGGAACAAATTTCATTGATATAGAATTCACACAATGCCTTGTATTTTTCTCTGTGAATTTTTCACCTTTAAAAACATGGCCGAGATGTCCGTCGCATTTAGCGCAAACAATTTCCACTCTTCTGCCATCTGCATCTGATACTCTTTTTACCGCACCTGGTATTTCATCATCAAAACTCGGCCAGCCACAGCGGCTGTCAAATTTACTTTCAGATGTATACAATGGCGCATCACAACGCCGGCAGATATAAGTACCTTCCTGTTTGTTATTTTCATATTCACCTGTATACGGCCTTTCTGTTCCTTTATGTACAATTACAGATTCTTCTTCGGGTGTGAGTTTATTGTATTCCATAGTTATTTTAGATAGGTTATACAAATACTGCTCCTTACTTTTTTGTGAGGACAGTATAGATCGTTTTAATTATAAGGATAGCCAATACAACCGAGAAAATGTAATGTATTGCTTTCGGCGGATCGCTGAAATACAGTAGGCAAAAGATTGCCAATGAAGAGAAGAAAATAATTGCGGGGTTTTTCATTTTATAAATTTATGGAATAATACAAATCCCGCCGGGCGGCGGGATTTGTATTATATTTTTTAGGAGAGAAGGCGGGAATAACCGAGAATACGTCTTTCCGACTTACCGGCTAATTCTTAGTCATGCCTTTGCCTGTTCCCAAAACCACTTTGCTTTCTCGCAGCATTACTCCTTCCCTGCGAGCCGGCGTTATTACCAAAGCCCTGCCTGTTGCCGAATGATCTTTGCGGCCTGCCCTGCGGCTTAGGCCTGCCCATTACTCCTGTAAAAGTAGTATGGTAAGGATGGTTAGCATCAATAGGTATCTGGTTACCCAGCAACTTATGAATGTCACGCAGTGCTTCGGTTTCTTCTGCTTCGCAAAAAGAAAAGGAGATACCGCTCAATCCTGCACGCCCTGTACGGCCAATGCGGTGAATATAGGTTTCCGGTACATCGGGTAATTCATAGTTGATCACGTGCGTGAGATCATCTACATCTATACCGCGTGCAGCAATATCCGTAGCTACAAGTATTCTTGTACTCCTGTTTTTAAAATTCGCCAAAGCACGTTGTCTTGCATTCTGTGATTTGTTGCCGTGGATGGCTTCTGCACTCACGCCAATACGAACAAGGTCTTTTACAACCTTATCTGCACCGTGTTTTGTTCTTGTAAAAACAAGGGCAGTTTCAATGGTCTTATCTTCTAAGATGTATTTCAGAAGAGACTGTTTGTTTTGTTTTTCAACAAAATAAAGAGACTGAACGATTGTTTCTGCAGTAGTAGAAGGAGGTGTTACTTCCACTTTCTGCGGGTTTGTGAGAATACTGTTTGCCAAAGCCTGTATTTCCTGCGGCATAGTAGCAGAGAAAAATAAGGTCTGCCTTTTTGCGGGCAATTTTGTGATCACGCGTTTTACATCGTGCACAAAACCCATATCCAGCATACGGTCTGCTTCATCCAATACGAAGATCTCAATTTCCTTTAGGTTGATGTAGCCTTGGCTCATAAGATCGAGCAGGCGGCCGGGTGTGGCAACTAAGACATCAATACCTCTTTTAAGTTCGTTTACCTGTGGCCCTTGGTTTACACCACCAAAGATCACGAGGTTTTTCAGGCGAAGATTAGCCCCGTAAGCATCAAAGCTTTCCTGTATCTGAATAGCCAGCTCACGGGTTGGTGTAAGAATAAGCGCACGAATAGGCTTTGGCCCGGCACTTTGCATTGTTTTTGGCTTAGCCAGTAATTGCAGCATAGGAATAGCAAATGCCGCGGTTTTTCCTGTACCTGTCTGTGCACAACCTAAAAGGTCCCTGCCGGCAAGTATGTGAGGGATCGCTCCCTGTTGAATGGGTGTAGGCTTAGTATAGCCTTCTTTGATAAGCGCATCGAGGATGGGCGTTATCAGATTTAAATCTGTAAATAACACTATAATGTTGTTTAATAAATGAGTGCGGAAATGAAGACGTGCTTCATCACTAAAAATGGAGAATGCTATAGTTCGTAAAGCATCTTATTGGGGGATGTATGAGATCTGCAATAAATATCCGGGCTTTTAATGCCGCTGTGTAAATGAACTGGCGCAAAGGTAGTATTAATTATTTGTCTATGATCCCTTTACACGGTTTTAAACACGATTACTCTTGCTTTATTATAATCTGTTTAACATCTCCTGCCCCGATTCTCCATCCCACGCGGTACTCTCTGCTTATGAATTTCTATGGGACGTAACCTACTATTTATAGGATCCGTTACTAACGGTTATGGGTAATAAAATCCTTTTTTAAGTCACAATACTCTAGCCTTACAGGCAAGTTATAGCCGAGTTACACGGGAGTTACAGGCGAGTTATAGGGGAGTACCTCCCTGCGAGTTCCTCGCTAGCTCCCCGCTGACTCCCCGTAAACCTCTATGTAGGGCTGCGGCTGTACTGAATGTGCACAACGCAGCAGCACAGACGAAGCGGTAAAAGTAAAGTGAAGTTGACTTCCGCGAGACACGAATAGCTTTATCGCTGGACTAAATTCCCTCCATATTTGAAGAAAAGAGGTTGCCGTAGAACATTATAATTTACCATTTGTACCGCAATGATATACTTTACCGGACACAACGTTTTGTGTGGCATATTTATAGCTGATTTGAACTATTCGTAAACTTATTTTTTACTTTCATCACTTTTCATTTGGTATTTAATTTGGTTTGTTTTAAATTTGCTTTTAATACCACATCAATGAATGCAAAGGAAATATTTTTACGCAGGGTAGAGGAACAAATAAAAGTTCTGCAAGATGCTTACGAGTATAATAAATCCCTGCCAATATCATTTTTTGAAAACTTACAGTTCGGAGCAATACCTATGCCCACAGCTAATGTATCCAAGCCCGAACATATCTCCACGGTTAGACCCGATAAATATATTGACGTTTCAGAATACGGAGCAAACAGAAAACTAATCCTTGATATACTTATTAACGAAGGGGTGGGAATGGTGAAATGGAATATTGCCAGCCGCTTCGCAGACCTCACAGGGAAAAACAAACTTGATATTGATACAATGATCACTAACGGGATTTCCGGACTAAAACAGGAAGGCAGCTTGCTCCCTTACAAGCCCGAGGAATTAAAGTTCAAAGGTTTCTTTTGGACATTGCCGCACTGGTGGGAAAATGGTAAACTAAAAGATAAACATAAACCGTTTCAAGGAACGGTAAAAAGTTTCTGATACTAAAAAAGCATCCGCAGCCGCTAAACTTAAGATGCTTTTTAAATCAAATAAAATAAGGCTCGTTGGACTTACGTCCTTCGCTCCGTCTTTCTGCTATAAAGGTAGAAAGATTTTGTAAACACAC
>JBGTJG010000268.1:0-2403 GCA_041745235.1 Ferruginibacter sp.
GGAGCTGCACTTTAATACAAGAGAACGTATCACCAACCTGAGTTAGCAATTTGCTTTCGTCCCACGGTGACGCATGCTATGATATGATAAGAATCACTTTCTTTAATTTTGACTTTTAATAATTGAAATATGAAAAATATAAAAACTTCAAATGATACCGGCCGACGGGGATTTATGAAAATGCTTAGTACGGTGGGTGTTAGTTTAGGTATGGCATCGTTTGCATTTTCACAAAATAAATCTGTCGGCAGGCAAACAGAAAATGCAGGGAAAAGAAATGCTGCGGATAGTTTGGGGCGGTATTTTAATGTTAAAGACTTTGGAGCATCTGGTGATGGAAATATAAAAGATATCGTGGCAATTAAAGAGGCCGTGAAAAAATGCAAAGAAAATAGTGGTGGTACCATATATTTTCCTCCCGGCAATTATGTCTCCGGTACTATTTGGTTTCATGATAATATGACTGTGCATATTGATACCGGAGCGGTAATATTAGAAAGCTTTGTCGAAGGCATGGAAAGTATTGGTTTATTTCGCCCTCACTTATTTTGTGCTGACGGCGCTAATAACATTGCGCTCACCGGATTGGGTTCATGTAGGGGGCAAGGGGTAAAGATGACCCAAAATAGTTCGCAAAAAGAAAGGGGATTTAGAAGCGGTATTTTATTTTTTCAAAATTGTACAAATGTAAAAATAAGAGATGTAAATATATACGACAGTGATTCATGGACAGTGCATTTACAAGGATGTAAGCAAGTGTTTGTAGATTCAATTTCTATAAAAAATGATAAAGATAGGAAGACAAGTAATGATGGTATTGATGTTAATTCATGTAAGTACGTGCATATTTCAAACTGTCATATTGTTACAAGCGATGACTGTATCGTTCTAAAAACAAAAAAGCTTGATTTCCCTGATTGTGAGAATATTGTGGTGAATAACTGTACTTTAGAAACTTTGTGCAGTGCAATAAAAATCGGAAGCGAAACGCATCGTAATTTCCGGGATATCCTTTTCTCCAATTGTATTATAAAAAACACATCACAGGGAATATCTATTTATTTGGTAGATGGAGGCACGATTGAAAGAGTTAGTTTTTCAAATATTATTATTCAGAATTTAGGGGAACAATTACGAATTCCTGTTTATCCTGTTTTGTTTCATGTTTCGCAAAGAAATCCTACATCGCGACTCGGAAGCATCCGGGATCTTACGATGAATAATATTCAGATCAAAAGCAATTACGGCATAGTCATTCAGGGAACTGAACAATTGAATATAGAAAATCTGAAAATTCAAAATGTCAATTTTAGAGTTGATGATAATTTAAAGTTTATTCCCAGAAGAATGGGCTATAAATATGGGCCGAAATTTGGCGCAGAACAAATGGTTGAGAATGAATATAATAACAAAAACTATCATCCGGCATATATAAATGTTAGTCATGTTACCGATCTTGCTATTGAAAATGTCAGGATTTACCTGACAGAAAAAGCTGAAACGAATAATGAGCGGGCTGGCGTTTCTTTAGATGGCGTTGATAAAGCGCTGGTCACGAATTGTTTTGTTCGTGCATCGAACAAATTTGTCAGGCAACTGCATACTACTGATACAATTATTGAATCATGTAAATAATTGATCTTTGAAAGTAACACTGTGAATTTATAGGTAGAACTGAATAAATCCTTCTTTCGGGTAATTATAGTGTTTTGCTTCTACAACCCACCCGCCAACTAGCGGGTTGGCCCCTGGCGACCAAACGGTGAACAGATGCAGTGGGAAGGGTGGGGATACTTATCATTAGTATCAGGTAAACCCATTCGTTTTCACTTTGAATTATCGAACGGATCATTTTTCGCTTTCTGGATAAGCAAAAACAAGACAGGAAGGAGCGATGGTTTTGTAGCAGCTGGCGGTCCGGGATATAATAGTGTTTTAGATACAGTTGGCAACTCAATTGAAAACTAATCAGCTAATGAAAAATGCCAATTTAATATTCAGTTATGACCCTAACAAGGGAATGCGTTAGTCAAATAAAATATTTTTATTAAAATGAAAAGGCGTCTTTTTATTCAAAAAATTTCAGCACTCAGTTTAAAGAACATGTTTTTTGTGTCTGCCATATCCGCATTAAAAAATGACGCGATGGCCGGTAAGATTATATCCACAAAACAGCTTGACAAAGAAGGGGAATTATTATACAACGGTATACAACTTCCGAAAATTTGGCCTCCTGTACATTTCAACCCTCAATCTTCTGAACCAATGCCGGTGCCGTATTTGGACAAACGTCCCGAAGTAATTCCTATAGATATCGGCAGGCAATTATTTGTAGATGATTTCCTTATCGAAACTACCAACCTCAGGCGAAAGTATCACTCGCCTCAGAAATTCCAGGGTAAC
>JBGTJG010000269.1:0-23170 GCA_041745235.1 Ferruginibacter sp.
GGTTATCTTCAACGAAGAACAAATGAAAAAAATAAAGGAAATGCCCTTGTTATCGGAGCGATCCTCAGCTACAAAATAGTTAAACAAAAAACCCTTCGGCTGAAGGGTTTTTTGTTTACTGAGGTTTCTCGTCTAACACAGCATCTATTCGTTGTTTTAGAGTTCCATGATCCGTGTAGCCGCGGGCTACCATATTAAATTTCAGCTCTCCTGTCTGTATAAATACACACGGGTAGCCGGTTACCTGTAACTGTTTCGTTAATGAAAATTCATAATACGCCATCTCCTTATACGCTTCACTTTGTAATTTTTCATAGAATACTTCGGGCTGTATGCTGTATTTTTCAATAAGGTGCCGATAGGCTTCATTATCTGTAAGATCCCGCCCATCATAATGCAGGGCATATTGAAGATCCGCAGCAAATTCTAAGGCTCTGTCCGGGTAAAATTCTTTAAATATACACATAGCTATAGCCGGCTTCTCCGAATTGGGATACCAGTCACTATCATCGGCGTTGCGGATATGCCATAAATAATCTTCCCCGAATTTGATACCGGTAAGCTCTTCTACATTTTGGTATGCATTTAAAATGTATCCTGCCGATGTGCTGATATGAACAGGTTTTTCGGGCAGGATCATTCCGCCACTGAGGACTTCTGTTTGCAGTACAGCTTTATAGTCTTCTGTAATTCTATTTATAACGGGGCTGAAGCCGTAGCACCAGCCGCAATAGGCATCGTAACAATAAATTAAAACAGGCTGCATAATAAAGAATAAAAAACCGCCGCCGGGTAGGCGACGGTAATTGATAATAAGATTCGTTTATTTTCTTACAAACTTAATCTCCATATTCTTAAACTCCTTTCCGTCTTTCATACCATACATCTCCATTACATGAGTATTCTCATCAATGACTTTATAAGTTTCTCTTACGTTTACTTCCGCTGCAGTTCCGGCACTCGGATCTACAACCTTGCCCGCAAGTGAAAGTGTCTTGGTTGCATCATCCCACGGGCCTTCCATGATCATAGTACCTGTGCCCATATTATCTATCCACGTGCTGGTAAATACTTTTTTAGCATTATCGTATCCCATTGTGCTTAGGCCTTCAAATGGCATTCCCATCATATTACCCGTATGAGCACTTTGCTGATAACGGCCGCCCATGATCATTTTGTTTACTGTAGTGGATTTACTGACTTCGGGCGGTGCTCCGGGTGCATGCCACATGGTTACTTGCCCCTCCCATTTTCCGTTCCAGGCAGTCATTACTTTATGTGCTTCTGAGGGCGTCATATACGCTTGCCAATTTTTCATCATTGTAGCTGAGTCCACGGGCGCAGAGGGAGTTGAAGCAGAGGCAGTATCAGCAGAACTATAATTTGCTGATGAAGTGTCTCCCGAAGAGGTACTGTCAGAATTTATAACATAGGTGGTTTTACTTTTGTCTTCTTCTTTACAGCTTATCATACAAATGCATGCCGCTGCGCAAATGATGAGTTTTTTCATGTTTTTTGTTTTGGTTATAAGAAGTAAATCTACTCATTTTTAAAATGTGTTTTTAAAGCACAGATCATTTTTCTACAAAATTTTTTAATGATGTTCCGAGGATCATTATCCATCCTTCAGCAAAGCATTCTTTGGCAAAATCCGGCCCGTTAGCTGCAAAACTTTCAAGTCCGGAATGAGTAAGTACCACTTTTGTATCATTGTTTTCCGGAGATAGCTCAAAAGATACTTCAGATCTGCCCGGTAAGTTTTCATACTCCCACGTATAGCTGAGTTTCTTTTCCCGAATCACTTCTGTAATTCTGCACAGATGCATATACTTCTCCCCCTTTTTTCCTTCACCTGCAAACTGAAATTCAAATCCTTCTTCCGCACGAAAAGCCGACAGGTCGAAATACCATTCCTTCATTTGTGCTCTGTCTGTGATAGCCGGCCACACTTTATTCACGGGGGCATTGTATATTCTTTCGATAACAAAAGGTTGATCTTCCATAAACTGATATTTATGATTAATGTGCTTCCAGCCAGTTGTTCCCGGAACCGAGTTCCGCTTCAGCCGGTACGCCGTTAGGTAATATCATGGCATTTTTCATTGTATCTAAGATCACCGGCTTGATGGCTTCCAGTTCTTCTTTTAAAACATCAAACACTAATTCATCATGCACCTGAAGCAACATTTTACTTTTAAACTGCCCTTCCTTTAAAGCCGCATGTATTTTTATCATGGCGAGTTTTATCATATCTGCAGCAGTACCCTGTATCGGTGAGTTAATAGCGTTTCTTTCCGCAAAACCACGCACGGTAAAATTTGCACTGTTTATATCCCTGAGCCAGCGTTTTCTTCCCACTAACGTTTCTACATAACCGTTCTCTTTGCAAAAATTTATGGTATCATCCATGTATTTCTGAATACCGGGAAATTCTTTTTTATAATTATCGATGATCTCTCCTGCTTCTGATCTGGGTATACCTAAATTTTGTGACAGGCCAAATGCGCTTTGCCCGTATATGATACCGAAATTGACACTCTTCGCTTTGTAACGCATTTCTTTCGTTACTTCTTCATCTGCCACACCAAAAACTTTTGCAGCTGTTGCCGTATGAATGTCTTTACCCGTGCGGAAAGCTTCACACATATTTACGTCACCGCTAATGCCGGCTACGATCCGTAATTCTATCTGAGAATAATCTGCTGATACCAAAACATGATTTTCATCCCGCGGAATAAATGCCTTCCTTATTTCCCTTCCTTTCTCTGTGCGTATCGGAATATTTTGCAGGTTCGGATTGTTGCTGCTCAGCCTGCCGGTTACAGCAACTGCCTGCGCATAGTTAGTGTGCACACGTCCCGTGCGGGAGTTCATCAGTTCCGGCAGCGCATCTACATATGTGCTTCTTAGTTTTGTAAGTTCCCGAAACGTAAGTATTTCATCGCAGACAGGATTCAGAACTGCAAGTTTTGTAAGCACATCTTCTCCTGTAGCATATTGGCCGGTCTTTGTTTTTTTTGCTTTCGGATCAAGCTTAAGTTTATCAAACAAAACTTCACCTAACTGTTTCGGCGATGCAAGGTTAAAACGCACACCTGCCAGCTCATAAACTTTTTCTTCGGCTGCCTTTGCATCTGTGTCCAGTTCTTTAGAATAGGTTTTCAAAAAATCCATATCTACACGAATGCCCTCAAACTCCATATCAGTGAGTACTTTCACTAAGGGATTTTCTACTTCGTAAAATACTTTCTCTACATCTTTTACTTTCAGCGAGGGCAGAAAAATATTTTTTAATTGCAGGGTAATATCAGCATCTTCCACTGCATATTCTTTTGCTTCTTCTATCTCTACACCACGCATAGTGCCCTGTGCTTTTCCCTTCTTCCCAATTAGCGATTCAATAGTAACCGGAATATAACCCAGGTACTTTGCACTCATCATATCCATACTGCGCTTGCCATCGGGTTCGGTTACATAATGCGCCAGCATGGTGTCAAAAATGTTTCCTTTTAATTCGAAGCCATACCATTTCAGCACCAGCAGATCATACTTAAGGTTTTGCCCTACCCATGTTTTGCTTTCATCATCAAACAGCGATTTAAATTTATTAAGTATGTCTAACGTTTGATCCTTGTCTTCCGGGCAGGGCACATACCATCCCTCGCCGGGCTTTACAGAAAAACTCAAGCCGACCAGCTCCGCACAGTTTGCATCTATGTGTGTGGTTTCTGTATCAAAGCTTATTTCAGCAATATTTTTCAGCGTAGTGATCAGGTTATTAATTTCCTCATCAGTTTGTGCAAGCAGGTAATTATGGGGCGTATTATCTATATGCTTATCTGCTATCACCACAACTTCCGCCTCAGACGTTTGGGTATATTGTTGAGAGACCGTAGCTGGGCTGCCAAACAGATCCATTTGCCCGGTTACCGTAGTAGTTTGTTCAATGATTACCTGTTCGCCTGTCCTTATCTCTGTTCCCAAAATCCGTTGCCCCATGGTTTTGAATTCCAGCTCCGCAAATATTTCCGTGAGCACTTCGCGGTTCATTTCCTTGCGGCAAAAATTATCCTCATTAAATTCAACAGGAACATCAAGGATGATCGTTGCCAGCTTTTTACTCATGATGGCATCTGCCTTTCCTTTGCGAATCTTTTCACCCAGTGCACCTTTAATATTATCTGCATTTGCAATAATATTTTCTATGCTGCCGTATTCTTTTATCAGCTTGGCTGCGGTTTTTTCTCCCACACCCATAATACCCGGGATATTATCTACCGCATCTCCCATCAAGCCCAAAATATCTATCACCTGGTCTACATTATCTATCCCCCATTTTGCACAGACCTCTGCCGGCCCCATAATATCTACAGTGCCCCCTTGATAGCCGGGCTTGTATATCTTTATTTTTTCTGAAACCAACTGGCCATAATCTTTATCAGGTGTAACCATATAAACATCATAGCCGACCTTTTCTGCCTGTTTTGCCAGCGCACCAATCACATCATCCGCTTCATACCCGTCTTTCTCAATGCAGGGAATATTGAACCCTTTTATTATTCTCTTTATATCCGGTATGGCGGACTTGATATCTTCGGGTGTCTCTTGCCTGTTTGCTTTGTAATCTGCAAAGTCTGTATGTCTTTCTGTAGTAGCAGCAGTATCAAAGCATACCGCGATGTGTGTAGGTTTTTGATTATTGAGCAGATCCGCAAGAGTATTAGTAAAACCAAACTGGGCATTAGTGTTTCGGCCTTTACTTGTAATACGCGGGCTGCGTACGAGCGCATAATATGCACGGAAAATCAGAGCGTACGCATCTAAAAGGAATAATTTCTGTTCAGGGTTTTCCATTGGGAAAAATTACGAATTATTAATTACGAATTACGGGCTTTGAGCGTAAGTTGAATTTTCCCGATGATCTTACAAGTCTCATTAGAATCACTGATTAAACTATCTGCCATATCCGGGGTTAGATAAGCTGATGCTTTCAGGAGTTTGAGCCAATAAGATGTTTCTCTTGCTTCTTTATACGCAATAGAAAGTTTTGATATAAAATCTGCTTTTGATTGTCCGCCTATAGACTCTTCGATATTTGCACCGATTGATGTTCCACTTCGCAACATCTGCTTCGACAATACAAATTCCTTCTTTTCATCCTTTAAGTATTTGTAAGCATTAACTATACGAATTGCGAATGCAAAACTTTTCTGTTGTATTATATTATCATCTTTCACGATCCCGTAATTCGTAATTCTAAATTCGTAATTCAATCTAAAATCTCGTTTCCAGATACAACGGCAGCATAGCCCGCCATGTAGGCCAGTCATGCTTCCATTCTTTGCCCCATACAGATGCATCGTGTTGTATACCTTTACTGTGAAGAATACCTGAAAACTTTACCGTTGCTTCAGGATCTTCATAATCACCGCCGCCGGTAAGAATATGTATGTGATTGCTCCGGCGGATGTTATTCAGGTACCACTCGTCAGTAAGGTTGGGGATATAATGCGCCGGGGAATTAAAATATAACTGTTCATCCCAATACCCGTCTGCATATTCAGTGAGATCATATACGCCGCTCATGGCAATAACGCCGTTGATCAGATCAGGCCGTTTAAGAAAAAGATTCATGCTGTGCAATGCGCCAAAGGAAGCACCGGATACAATGATTGGTGTATCCTGCGAAGTATTCATTTTAATGAACGGTATTACTTCATCAAAAATATAATTATTGAACTGGTTTTGACGAATGGCTTTATGGGCTCCTTCCATTTCTTTATTCAGCCAACTTTCATTGTTTATGCTGTTCACTGAAAATATGCGCACCTTACCGCTGTTGATGTATGGGGCAAGCGTATCCATCAGTTGAAAACGCTCATACTCCAGGTAATCTGCTGCTGCAGTGGGGACAAGTAATAATGCAAAGCCTCGCTCACCGTAGGAAACAATGGGCATGTCTTTTTGGAGGGCAGGGCTGAACCAGCTTGCGGTATCCTTCTTCATAATAAGGTTTTAAGTAAATATATAAACAAAAATTTTCGGAGTGAGCAGCCAATAAAATTACTCGAGCACTCCTTCGGTTATTTCCATCCACAGCTCCCTGTAGCATGCTGCGGCATAACTGCTGCGGGCAAATTCTTCAATAGGCTGTTTATGTATACCCATCTTTTCTACGTCTGATAAATAGGGGATATAATTTCCGAAGAAACGCTTGTCTTTAAAGAGTTGCTCCATTATTTCCCGATGCATGTTCTTCCGCATATCCGTCATGGTAAAGAAACACATCAGCTTTGCCGGGTCAATATCTTTCTCTTTAAAATAATCCTTCACCATATTATATGTGCGCACAGAAAGCGTAGTAGGAATTACCGGCATCAGTACAATATCTGAAGCGCTGAAAATATTTTCACTTAAGGATGAAAACCCCGGCGGGCAATCAATGAATACAAAATCATACTCGCCGTCAAACTGCTTCAGCACACTTTTGAGCCTGTTCTTATTTCCCCGCATTTCATCCGTCATTATGTCCAGACTTTTTGCAGAATTATCTGCTGCAATAATATCCAGATTCTCATATCCCGTATCCATTACTGCGCCGGAGAGATCTGCATCTTTGCTTACTAATTTTTTTATGCCGGGGTGTGTCTTGGGTTTCGCTTTAAAATAAAACGACGTAGCACCCTGCGGATCGATATCCCAGAGCAGGGTTTTGTAGCCTTCCTTAGCCGCGAGATAGGAAAAATTCACACAGCCGGCAGTTTTTCCTACTCCGCCTTTTAAATTATATAAAGCGATCACTATCATAAACGAAATTTAAGATGTTGGTATTAATTTGAAAGTTAAACCATTATCTCAACCGATATATGCTTCTTAATAAATTGTGCTTTATTTCCGTTCATCATAACCGTTTTACCCGCAGGGGTAAATATGGTATATTGTAACCTAAATTAAATTTCAGTTTATGTACTTATCAAAAAGAACAGGTTTATTAGCTTTTTCACTCTTAATTACTGCCGTTTCCGCTGCACAGCAAAAGAAGCTGACAGATGAGCAATATTTTAAAGGCAACCTGAAAGGACTCATTCAACCCCTGCCTGTTGCCACCCGCTGGACAGACAATACACACTTTCTCCTCATAAGAGATGGAAAAACCTTCGTCGTTGATGCAAAGACAGGTGCAGAAAGAGAAGCCAACGATGCGGATAAGAACCAAAATAAGATCGTTCCTGCCCCGCAACCTGTTATGAAATCGAGAGATTTGTATATCAAAGTAAATGATAAAGATGTTCGGCTTACCAATGATACTATCCCGGAAATAAACGCCCAGGTAAGCCCTGATGGAAGGTATGTAGCATTTACAAAAAACAATGACCTCTACACAGCAGAAATAGCCACACAAAAGATTACCCGCCTCACAAACGACGGGAGTGATGTGATCCTGAACGGGTATGCCAGCTGGGTATACACAGAAGAAATTCTCGGCCGTGTATCACAGTACCGTTCTTTCTGGTGGAGCCCCGACAGCAAAAAACTTGCATTTTTTCGCACCGATGATTCACCTATCGCACCATTTACTATAACAGATGCAAACGGAAATCACGGCTATCTGGAAACCGTTCGTTATCCTAAAGTAGGCGATAAAAACCCTGAAGTAAAAATAGGAATGGTGAATGCGGACGGCGGCAACGTAGTGTGGGCAGATTTTAATGAAAAGGATGATCAGTATTTTGGTAAGCCCACCTGGACAAATGACGGGAGTTCTCTTTGGGTAAACCGAATGAACAGAAGGCAGGACAACCTTAAAATATATGCTGTAAACCCTGCTAACGGCAGCAAAAAAGAAGTATATGATGAAACACAGAAAACATGGATAGAACTGGAATCTATGGCAAACGGCATCAGCATGCTCAAGAATAATAAATCTTTCATTCTTGAAAGCGATAAGACCGGGTGGAATAATCTTTACCTCTATGATATGACCGGAAAACTGATAAATCCCATTACCTCCGGTAAGTTTACCGTTACAGACATTCATTACATAGATGAAGCAAAAAGCACTGTTTATTTTTCAGCCCGAAGCAAAGAAAACACTGCAAGAAAGGATCTCTATAAAGTAAATTTCAACGGTAAAAATATGCAGCGTCTCACATTCGGCGATTATAATCATGGGCAGATAAATATGTCGCCCGACGGGAGTTATTTTGTTACCACGTTCAGCAACTCGACTACTCCCGTAAAAATGTCACTGGTGAGTAACACCGGGAAGATCATTAAAGAAATCGCAGACAGCAAAGGGGCGGATTTGAATAGCTATGATCTGGCAAATACAGAAATGATACGTGTGAAAAGTGATGACGGTTTGTACGACCTGCCGATGAAAGTAACCTGGCCTTTGAACTTTGACAAAACAAAAAAATACCCGGTACTTATTTCTATTTACGGCGGCCCCAATGCAGGTACTGTAATGGACACATGGATGCTGAGCGGCAATCGGGAATTTTATGCAAAAGAAGGTTTGATACAGGTGGCAATGGATCACCGTGCAAGCGGGCATTTCGGTAAAGAAGGGGTGAATTATATGTACAACAACCTTGGTTTTTGGGAGATGAAGGATTACACTACGCTCACCAACTGGCTTATTGCAAACGGCAATGCTGATCCGAAAAAGATATGCATGACAGGCTTTAGCTACGGCGGATATCTTACAGCATATGCCCTTACCTACGGTGCAGAAACATTTACGCATGGCATGGCAGGCGGCAGTGTTACAGACTGGGCTTTGTATGATACGCATTACACAGAACGTTATATGGGTACTGCATCTACAAATCCTGAAGGTTATAAAACCAGTTCTGTTCTCAATTACGCAGACAGATACAAAGGCATGTTACAGATCGTACATGGTGTAATAGATGATAATGTGCATCTTCAAAACAGCGTGCAACTGATCAGCAAACTTCAGGACCTTAAGAAAGATTTTGAATTTATGATGTACAGCGGCGGCAGGCATGGCTGGGGCGGCAACAAAGGGTTGCATTTTCAGAATCTGAAAACTAAATTCATTTATAAATATTTATTAGAAAAGCCCGTGCCTAAAGAAATGCTGAAATAATAAAATTTAAAAAGCCATCCTGATTCGGATGGCTTTTTAAATTATGAGTTATGTTTTAAGCAGCTTTCTTCCCTTTCATTTTGTTCCTGAATGTTACATAATCCAGGAAGTAAATAACCCTTAGAGAGAAACTTGTAAACTGGTTCCCCGAAATGATATTGCTGAAATTTCGGTAATAGTTTTTCTCAAATGAGCGACTGAAATCTGAACCTATATCTTTCCATGCAAGCGTAATGAAACTTCCCTGGGCAAATTGCCAATTGTATAAAAGATCTGCGCCGAGAAGGTTGTAATTCTGATTTCGGTTTTGGTTAAAAGTTGTATTTGGTATTAGATCTCCCGTTAAGTTAAGTGAATAGAATTGCTGCGGTTCTACTTTTGTGAACAAATGAAATGCAGTGAATGTAAGGCCCATTCGATTAGTGAAGCTGTATTTAAAATTTAATGAATTTTCTACATTATTAATATTTCTCCTGGCAAAAATAATATCATTTGGCAACGATGCGGCCCAGCCTGCGTCATTCCATGTTTGACCATTACTTATCGATTCTTCTATTGAAAATTTACTGTTGAACCTGATCTTCCCGCTGAGGCTGTAATATAAATTCCGCCTTGCAAATACCCCGCCTTTTCTGCCGCTTAGGCTTGATTCGAATGAGAACTTTTTAGCATCATTACTTTCATAGTATGCGCTGAACCCTTCACTGTGGCCATATTTGTATGCTCTGCCGGGTTTCCTTGCTTCATAAAAATCATTGCCATTCGGACGGAAACTCAGATTAATTCCTAAATAAGCAAGCTTTTTTGTTTGGCCATTAAAGTTATAATTAACACTGGCATATTGGAACATCATCTCCTTCCTTTTCAAAATATCAAGCGGAGTTAATAAACGGCTCAATGAGCCATTTACATTCATGCGCATGCTGTTGAACATTCCTATCGGCTTATTCCAATTGTATCCTACAAATCCTCTGTGGTCCAGATAATTTCCATTGGTATAATAACCAAGATCACTCTTGTCATACTTATCATTTACAAGATCTTGAGATATGCTGAACGTAAGCCTACCGCTTGTCTTACCAAAGTACAGGTTATGTGCATACCCCGTCAATACGTTTCCTTTAGCTGCCATAATATTACTCACGCTTACTCGTCCGCCCACGTTCCATTTATTCTTTTTATCATTAAAATCAAACAGCGCTGCTGCTACATCGCTGTCATAATCACTGCCGCTTCGGAGTACACTAGTATTTACAAAAGAAATGCTGCTATTATTTTTAAGCGTCTGATCAAGAACTATAATATTATAATTGGTGAGCGGATCGGTTTCAAATTTTTTCGTTGTTTTCGAAGGATCTTCTATGATGGCATACTGAGGCTTTGTAACAGCATTAAGAATTCCTATTCCTAAACCTTTTTGGGTACGACCGCTTATTTTGGTTGCATTTATCAGTTTACTCTGCCCCGGGTTTGATATCACTTTTCCTCCCGGCCCTGCTGCCTTATAGGCATCATCAAAATGAATTGGTTGGCCGCCTATTCTGCGGCTGTAAAAAAGGTCGCCTTTGTTAAACAATTCAGTTCCTTCAGTAAAAAAATCTCTGTTCTCAGAAAATCTTTGTTCAAACGGAGAAAGATTTAATACCACCCTATCATTCCTCACTTGCCCGAAATCCGGGATCAATGTCATATCCAGGGTAAACGCCTGATTAATGCCGTACTTAATGTCCATACCCCCATTTACTGATGCTTCGCCTTTTTTAGTTCCTGCTGGTGCGGCACCGTCATGCGTATAATAAGTAGAAAAGTATGGTGAAAGTTGCAAACGCAACGGCGGTTTAATATTTTCAAAACCGGTAATATTGCCTTCTTGTGTAAGAAAACCGTTTACGGTAGGATCTAATGGTTGCCAAAAAAACTTTTGTCCGCTTTTTCTGCGTTGTCTTACTACATTAAGCCCCCAATCCTGTATTTTTTTACTGCCGAATCGTATAGCAGAATATGGAATAAACATTTCAAAGCTCCATCCATCCGGTTGGATCCTGACAGCGCTTTGCCATACCGCATTCCAGGAAAAATCTTCATTGTTCCCATCATTCGGTGAAACTTTTGCATCCCATTGCTCGTTCAGCGGCGTTAGAAAATATTCAAACCCATTGAGCTTATCCTGATAGGTATCAAATACAACACCCACAAAATCATTATTACCAAACCCATCCCTGCCGGATAATTCTGCAGCTATGCTGTCTTTATTTTTTTCGTGTAAATATCCGCCTACATAGATTCCTTCATTATCATATAAGAACCTAACCTCTGATTCGTTTCCTTTGTCTTCAGGCAAAAATGGTGTAGGCTGAAATTGTATAAATTTATTTGCTAATCCCCCGTTCTGCCACTCCGGTTCATCAATGCTGCCATCGATTTTGATTTGCGTTGTAATTTTTTTTACAGCTATACTTTTTTTTGGAATGGATTGAGCATTTATTTTATGGGAATAAATAAATAATGCTACAGATAAAAGCAGTACTGAGAATTTCATTAGTCGGAATATGATTTGGTTAAATTATTACAATTTGATCAGAGTACGAAAATACCCGTACTCCTTTTTTCTGTAATTACCGTTTATCACAACTCACGACTATTATCAATTCCTTAACAAAGTAAAATTTTAGCGGATGTTATCCTGCGGCCTGCTCGTGTAAATAATCTTTACGTTTAAGTTCAAAGTTTTTACCGAGATACAATCTCCTTACCTGTTCATCGCCGGCAAGTTCCTCTGCAGTACCGTGTTTAAAAATGCTGCCGTCTATAAGCAGGTATGCCCGATCACAGATTGAAAGGGTTTCATTTACATTATGATCAGTGATGAGGATACCGATATTTTTGAATTTTAGCTTTGCAATGATTTCCTGGATATCTTCCACCGCAATGGGATCTACGCCTGCAAAAGGTTCATCCAGCAATATAAATTTAGGATCTACTGCCAGGGCTCGGGCTATTTCTGTCCTTCTTCTTTCACCGCCGCTGAGAGTATCACCGTTATTCTTCCTCACATGCTGCAGGCGAAATTCATCAAGTAATGATTCCAGCTTATCACGTTGGGCAGGCTTTTTCAGCTTAGTCATTTCCAGGACTGCAATAATGTTTTCTTCTACACTAAGCTTTCTAAATACACTGGCTTCCTGAGGCAGATAGCCTATTCCCATCTGCGCACGCTTGTACATAGGCAGTTTGGTAATGTTCGTATCGCTCAGAAAAACTTCGCCCCTATCCGGTTTTACTAACCCCACTACCTGGTAAAATGATGTTGTTTTGCCTGCTCCGTTGGGCCCGAGCAGGCCCACAATTTCGCCCTGCTTCACATTAAAAGAAACATTGTTTACAACAGTACGGCTGCCGTATTTTTTTACAAGATTATTGGTCTGAATTACAAGGCTCACACTACAGATTTAAAACAAAAGTAAGCAAGAACAAGCCCCCGAATACCACTGAGTTTACTTTTAACACCCTTGCCTTTTTTGCTCATCAGGGTAGTCTTATGTAAATTTGCAAATTATTTTACAAGTTCATTGCCGCATGCGGCCTATTTATGAAAGTTACAGACCACATTAATGCATCAAAGGATACCGTTATCTCTTTTGAGATTTTACCCCCGCTTAAAGGAAAGGGCATACAGTCTCTGTATAATCACCTGGATCCTTTGATGGAACTTAACCCCGCTTTCATAAATGTTACTTATCATCGCAGCGAGCACCTGTTTAAAAAAACTGCAGATGGCAATTTTCAGAAAGTGATAGTCCGTAAGCGCCCGGGAACGGAATCTATTTGCGCTGCTATCATGAATAAATATAACGTGGACACAGTGCCACACCTTATTTGCGGTGGCTTCAGCATAAACGATACAGAAGATGCATTGATAAATCTTCATTATCTCGGAATAGATAATGTTTTGGTGCTGCGCGGCGATGCCGCAAAAAATGAAGCCAACTTTGAACCGGAGCCGGGTGGGCATAATTATGCTATCGATCTCCTGAAACAGGTGCAAAACCTTAATGCAGGATTATACCTGGAAGAAGACCTGAAAAATACTACTAAAACTAAATTCTGTGTGGGTGTGGCCGGTTACCCGGAAAAACATTTTGAATCCCCTAATATGGATACAGACCTTCAATACCTGAAGCATAAGGTTGATGCAGGTGCGGATTATATTGTTACGCAGATGTTCTTTGACAATAAAAAATATTTTGATTTTGTAGATGCCTGCAGGGCAATAGGCATTACCGTTCCGATCATTCCGGGGTTAAAACCGGTATACTCTAAAAAACAACTCACGGTGCTGCCTAAAATATTTCATATTGATCTTCCGACTGCCCTCTCCGATGAGATCAATAAATGCAAAGCTGACTGCGATGTAGAAAAAGTAGGAGAAGAATGGCTGTTGCAGCAGTCTAAAGAGCTTAAGAAAGCAGGTGTACCGGCACTGCATTATTATACGCTCGGTAAGCCTCATCTTGTTGCTGAAGTTGTGCGTGGCCTTGTATAGATATTCCCAATTCAGCGGCCGGATAAATTCCCCGCTTCTGAAATCATCGTTTTAAAAACCGATTCATTAATTTTTACAGGATATTGATTTCTCAGTCCTGCTACCCATCGGCGTTCCAAAACATTTTGGTAATCATTCATCACCAGACCTCTCGCTTCATTAAAAGTGCGCTGCATATTAGCCGGGTATATCTGCAAAAATTTGAGGAACATCACCGTGCCGTCTGCATTCTTCATCACAGGAGAAAAACTGCCGGCGACCATTTTACTGCCTGAGGCAGTGCCGGGAAGCTGGGAAATCTCATATCGCCCGCTGTCCGCCTGCACACGGCCATTACCCGCTTCTGCTATAGCTGTCCAATGTTCCCCTGTAGCTACAGCTGACTTTGTTTCATCTGCAGTTTTTTCATCGTCACAGTTAAAGATCAGCACATCAGCGCTTTCTGTCCATTTGTAATTCTCTTTGTGAGCATTATAATAACCGGCCAAGCCAACCGAATCTGCTCCTGCCTTGCTCCATACATTGCGTTCCATAATTTCGAAAAGCATGTTACCTTCTTTAAACTCACGCATTTGGTATTTAAAATCGCTGTTGTAATTCTCCAGATGCTTTTTATAATAATCGGAAGCGGCGGCAGCTAGAAATTTATCGGCCAATACTTTATTTGATATTTTCTTCTGTTCCGGATTGCTGTTATACTCTCTTACAAATTTTAACCACTCATTGCCTTTAATAACTGTACCATCCCGAAAGATGATAACAGGTTTTTTGCTGAGCGGAAGTGATTCAACTCTTTCCTCAGAAGGGTCTTTCATCAAAGTATCAGCATATCGATGAAGCTCCGCATCTGTAACTGACGTCCTTTTAAAACCAGTTTTAATAATGATCTCTTTGGCAAATTTTTCTTTCTCACTGTTTATCCTGGTATCCTGCATCACCTTTTGCTTTATTTCAAACTGATACCCAGCATCCTTTTTATCTGACGGTATGGTACTTCTGCTGATGCGTTTTACAATATGAAAACCCAATGAAGATTCAAACGGCTTAGTATAATCATTATCATTCCGAAGTGCGAATACATTGTTTTCAAAAGAAGTATTGTATTTACCGGAACCGAACTCCGGCATTTCCCCTTCCGCCTGTGCAGTAAGGCGATCATCACTGTATTGCTTTGCAGCTTCTTCAAAGGACAACCCTTTTTGCAATAAACCGTAAACAGAATCCGCCTTTTGTCTGATGCCGGCTAGGGTCCTTTCATCAGCGCCCGGGGGGAATGCAAACAGTATCTGTGCTACTTTCCATTTGCCGGTTGCCGGTCTCGCAGCCACTACTTTAAAAAGATTCCAGCCTCTCGGAGACCGGAACGGTTCACTTATCTCTCCGATCTTAGTATTGTAAATTATATTCTCAATATTGTAATTAACTGTAAATGCTGTGACATAACCGATATCGCTGTACCTGGTGGGAAAATGCGCTGCGGAAACTGCAGCAACAATTCTTTCGTAATCTGATGTGCCGTTCTTTAGCCCGGCATACAATGCTTTTACAGCGTTGTATGCTTTTAGCGTATCTGCAGGTACAGCATTTGGCAAGACCGGTACGGAAAAATAAATCACATGCAAGTCCCGGCTCGCCCGTTCTGCAGCCTCATCTACAAGCAACTGCATTCCCTGCTCATTGCTGAGGTAATTTTCTTTTATCTGATCCCTGAAATTTTGGATATCATATTGGATTTGCTTTGCCGTATCCAGCCTGATCATCTCCGCTGCTTTTACTTTCAGCTTAAAATCAGTATACAACTCCAGGTAATCACGCATTGATTTTTCCCTGTGAGTGGTAGCGGGTTTGTTTTTATTATAAGCTCTTAAAAACTCCTCTTTGCTGATCGTGTTGTTGCCGTAAGTTACAAGCGTTTGCGAATTGACCGCAAGGCTGCAAATCAGTAATGTGCTGATCAGCCCTATTTTTTCAGAGAACAAAACCATAGTTATATGAAGCTTTTAGTTTGCTTTTGCAAATTTCACTGCAAGAAGATCATTCAGTTGCTCGGGCGTTAGTTTCTTTGCAATGATCCGTTTGTCTTTATCCAGCAAATATAAAGCAGGCGTGGAAGTTATATCATATAATTGCCTGAAGGAAGCTTTCTGTTCTTTCGATTCCTTTTCTGCCGCAGCATCCGGCTGATATACATGCTGCCAGTCACTGATATTATTTGCTTTTATAAACCTGATCCACGCATCTTTTTCCTTTTCTTTTTCTGTGAGCACTGCATACATCTTCACGTTTTTTTTCTGCCACGACGCCCGGTAAAAAGAATCTATCCTGGGTATTTCCACTTTGCAATGGCCGCACGTGGGGTCCCAAAAAACAACCACAGTATATGCCGCATCAGTGTTATATAATGATGCCTGCTTGCCCGCAGAATCTATAAATTCGAGATCGGCTGCTTTTTCGCCTATCAGGTTAGACATTACCATATATGCCCTGCGTGTTATAGCTTCATGCTGCTTTTCAGAAAGCCAGGGAGTTAAACCTTTACTGTGATACTTCTCAAAAAGGTGTACAAAAATGGCATCCTGTCCCATATACTTCGGGCTGATGTATTCATCGGTGAGCCAATTAAGCAAAAATTTGTACATCTCCGGGTTAGATCTTGCAAGCAGAAGCTTATAATCCACATCTCTGATGATGCTGTCTGATGACTGAGACATAACCTGCCGATAATACGTTTGCAATTTGGGCAGAAAAAAAGGCGTACGTATTATACGGTCATCCATAAAGCTGATCCCATCCCAGTAATGATCTTTAAAATAATTATAATTAGCCAGGGAGTCTGCATGAGTCACTGCAACCTTTGCAGGGTATGGCGGATCTTTCATGGCATTGAACAATGCGGCCATCATAGAATTGGGCGCCGCTGAAATAATGCCGAGGCGATAATCAATCAATTCTTTACTGTATTTTTTATAGGCAGCCTCATGCAACTGAGAATCTGCACGGTTTCGGGAAGCGTTATAAGCATTCTTCTCTGCCTGCAATTGCTTGCCTTTTGCATCTGCAAATTTTCTGTAATCCCTGAATGCAAGATTTGCCGGGGAGCCGGTGATCTCAATTTTTTCAAGCGAATTGGTATCTGCTGCAATGGAAATGGCTTGTTCTTTATCTACTAAAAAATCAGCAGTGAGTCGCTTACCCGGGAAAACCACGGAATACACACCGGGAGGTAATTTTTTATCACCGGTGAAAACAGCCATGCCTGTGTTGCTTACCGCCGCAGAATCCTGCAGAAGGTAATCTGAGCCCATATAATAAGTGAGGTATGCAATGCCTGATCGGTAATTACTTTTCAGGCTGATGCGATAGCCCTGTGCCTGCGCTCCGAGAGTACAAGCCAAAAAAATGATCAGGGGTAAAACTTTCTTCATATCAACTTTTAAATGTGAACAAATGTATTTAAAATAGAGGGCATAGTGAATTCCGGAACACACTGCAAGAGGGTTTTCCCCTTTTTTTAACAAAGCGCTATGCCGCCGGAAAGATTATTTTTGCGCCGTGAGAAAAAAGAAGCCACGTGTAATACTGGAAAATATTTTAATTACTGATTATGCCGCCGAAGGAAAAGCACTTGCACGCCACGAAGGAAAAGTGATATTTATTTCCGGTGCGGTGCCGGGCGATACAGCAGATTTGCTGCTTACCAAAAATAAAAAAGACTGGGCAGAAGCGAGGGTCATGAAGATCACTTCCTTTTCTCCTGATAGAGTGCAGCCTTTTTGTCCGCATTTTGGCGTGTGCGGCGGGTGTAAATGGCAAATGCTGCCGTATGAAAAACAACTGCAGTACAAACAACAGGAAGCAGAACAGAATCTGCGCCGCATCGGTAAGGTTACTAATGCGCTGATGTTGCCCATTGCAGGTGCTGATGAACAGGTTTATTACAGGAATAAATTGGAATTCACTTTCAGCAACAAAAGATACCTCACAGAAAACGAGATAAACGTTGAAGGCGTTATTCCAAATCAGGATTCTCTGGGCTATCATGCGCCGCGAATTTTTGACAAAACAATTGATATTTATCAGTGTTTTCTGATGGATGAGGTGAATAACCGCATTCGTAATAATGTGAGAGAAATTGCAGCAGAAAATAATTATTCTTTTTACGATATCAGGGAACATACCGGATGGCTTCGCAATCTGATCATACGCTATTGTACAACCGGCGAGCTTATGGTAAATCTTTGTATTAATTATGAAGATGAAATAAACACCAAAAAATTGCTTGATGGGCTGTTGGCAAAAGTGCCGGAGATCACGACAATGCTTTACACCGTTAATCCGAAATGGAACGATACCATTTATGATCTTACGCCGCAGGTTTATTTTGGCAAAGGCTATCTCACAGAGAAGCTGGAGAATTTTGAATTCATCATAAGCCCGAAATCATTTTTTCAGACCAATACCAAACAGGCAGAAAAGCTATACGGTATTACAAGAGAATTTGCACAACTTACCGGCAATGAAGTGGTTTATGATCTGTATTGCGGCACGGGAAGCATAGGCATTTTCGTGAGCCCCGGGGCAAGAAAAATAATAGGTGTTGAACTGATTGAGGATGCTATTGAAGATGCAAAGAAAAATGCGGCACACAATAATGTAAGCAATGCACATTTTTTTGCGGGCGATGTAATTAAAATATGTGATGATGCTTTTTTTGCAGAGCATGGCAAACCCGATGTAATTATCACTGATCCCCCAAGAGCGGGTATGCACGAAAAGCTGGTCAATAAACTTTTAGATATTGCTGCGCCTGTAATTGTATATGTAAGTTGTAATACAGCTACGATGGCCAGGGACATACTTTTGCTCAGTGAAAAATACGGTGTAGAAAAAACACAACCCGTAGACATGTTCCCGCACACGCACCATATTGAATGTGTGGCACGAATGGTTTTAAAAAAGAAGGGTGATTAATTTTACCTTGAAGACAGGAAGAAAAAAATGTTTGGCGTCAATCGCCTTTACGGTTGATCATTAAAATTTAAATATGGCATATAGAGAAGGAAATAGTTTTCAACAACAGATCACACCTGCGGTATTAAATCTTCTGATCATTAACGCAATAATTTTTTTTGCACAGATGATGTTTGCAGGGCCACGGGAGAATAACCCGGTTGACAATCTTTTTGCCCTTCACCACTACAAATCTGATGAGTTTCAGATATACCAGGTAATTACACATATGTTCATGCACGGGAGCTTTATGCACCTGCTGTTTAATATGTTTGGGCTTTGGATGTTTGGTACTACTATAGAAAGAATATGGGGAGCAAAACGTTTCCTGATCTTTTATTTTATCTGCGGGATAGGTGCGGCACTGGTTCAAATGATGTCCTATGCTTACAGTTACAGCGGAATCGATAAACTGGTATTGAACATTGATCAGATAAATCAATATCAACAGCTTTTGCGAATGAATGCTACTGTAGGCGCATCCGGTGCTATAATGGGTGTGTTAGCAGCCTTTGGCTATTTGTATCAGGATACCAAAATGATGATCATGCCTATTCCGGTCCCTATAAAAGCAAAATGGGCCATTCTTGGAATAATTGCAATTGATGTATTCAGCGGTATAGCCGGGAGACCGGGCGATAATGTAGCCCACTTTGCGCATGTGGGCGGGGCGCTTACCGGATTCCTGATTGTTTATTTTCAAAACAGGGGTCAGCAAAGAACTTACTAGAACTTAATAAAATCTCTAACGAGACTATATTTTCCTCCGACTATAATTCTTTTCTGCCGCCCTTACAGTTTCAGTAGTAAAGCCTCAATATTCCTCTCATTTGAGCGTATATTGTATTTGCTTTTTGCAAAAAACATTTACCATCAAATCATTTTATGAGAATTATCTTATTCGCAATTGTATGTTCATTAACCTCGTTCTGCGGTACTGCACAAAATAATCCGCTGTGGTTGCGATATCCGTCAATTTCGCCGGATGGCAAACAAATCCTTTTTGGTTACAAAGGGGATATCTACCGAGTAGAAACAGCCGGTGGCCCCGCTATTCCCATCACCATACACGAAGCACAGGATATGATGCCGGTATGGAGCCATGACGGTAAGTCGATCGCATTTTCAAGTGACCGCCACGGTAATTTTGATGTGTTTGTAATGCCCGCTACTGGCGGCACACCCGTTCGCATTACCTACAACAGTGCAGGAGATTATCCTTATGACTTCTCACCTGATGGCAAGCATGTATTGATCGGCAGCAGCCGGAATGTGCAGTCTTCAAACATCCGCTTTTATAATCCGGGGTTATTTAAAAATACATACGCTGTTCCCGTTACGGGTGGCAGGCCGATCCTGATATCCGGTGCGGGAATGGACAGGGCAAAGTACAATAGCAAAGGCACCCAAATTTTGTTTGAGGACAGGAAAGGATACGAAGACGTTTTGCGTAAGCACCACACCTCCTCTGTTACGAAAGATATTTGGGTAATGGATCTGAAAACAAAACAATACAAAAAGATCAGCGGCTTTGAGGGTGAAGACAGGGAGCCCGTATACAGCAATGATGATCAATCCGTATTTTTCCTCAGCGAAAAAGGGGGAACACAGAATCTCTATAAAAGAGCGCTCAATTCTTCTTCCGATAATAAATTGACTTCCTTTAAAACCCATCCTGTTCGCCACCTGAGCGTCAGTAAAAACAATACTTTATGTTTTTCTTACGACGGAGAAATATATACATTAACAGAAGGAGGCTCGCCAAAAAAAATAGCAGTACAGATATTTAACGATGGCCGGCAAAATGCAGAAAAAAATGTAACCGTAAACGGAAATGTGGGTGCATTTGTCCTGTCACCCAACGGGAAAGAAATTGCCTTTATCACCCGCGGTGAAGTTTTTGTAACAAGTGTAGACGGTGCACAGACAAAACGCATAACAAACACACCACAGCAGGAGCGTATGGTAAGATGGGCTCCTAACGGTAAAAGCCTGATCTATGCTGCAGAAAGAAATGACAATTGGGATATCTACATGTCATCCATTGTAAGAAAAGAAGAACCCTATTTTTATGCTTCTACTGTTTTAAAAGAAGAACCGCTAATTGCTACGGCTGCGGAAGAATTTTTACCGAAGTATTCGCCGGATGGCAAGGAGGTCGCTTACCTGGAAGACAGAAATATTATTAAAGTATACAACATTGCTTCAAAAAAAACGCACACCATCCTTCCGAAAGGACGCAATCACAGCTACGCCGACGGGGATCTGGATTTTAACTGGAGTCCTGACGGAAAATACATCCTTGCTGATGATCAAAACAACAGCTTTGGCAGTGCAAATGCAGCAATCATAAAGGCAGATGGCACAGGCACTATATTTCACCCCATAAAAAGCGGTTTCGGGGAAGGCAATCTTAAATGGGCAATGGGCGGGAAGTTGATGACCTGGACAAACAACAGGGACGGACGGCGTTCACTCGCTTACCAGGGAAACAGGGAAGTGGATATTTACGGTGCTTTTTTGGACAAAGCTGCTTATGATGAATTTAAATTATCAAAAGAAGAATATACATTATTCAAAGATTCTACCGGTGCTGAAAAAGAGAAAAAAGATACCGCAACTAAAAAAACAGATTCGGCAACAGCAAAAAAATGGTTACCTGATTTTAATGATGTCGATAACCGTAAAGTGCGCTTAACGATAAACAGTGCTTCAGTAAGTGATTATGCTATAACGCCTGACGGCACAAAAATTTATTATCTCGCTTCCTTTGAGAAAGGCTATGACCTTTGGGTAACAGAGCCCCGTACAAGAGACACGAAGATCCTTGCAAAACTCAGCGGTACGCCAAGCGGCATACAAATGAGTAAAGACGGTAAAACTGTGTTTGTAACTAATGCGGGTAATCTGCTTAAGATAGATGATGCCGGCAAATCCACACCCATTAGTATGGCGGGGGAAATGGTATTGAATGCAACTAAGGAAAGAGAATACATTTATGACCATATCTGGCGCCAGACAAACGTGAAATTTTATGACCCCAAGTTGCATGGTGTAGATTGGAAAATGTACAAACAGGAATACGCTAAATTTCTGCCGCACATCAATAACAATTATGACTACCAGGAATTGCTGAGTGAAATGCTGGGGGAGCTTAATGCTTCTCACACCGGCGGGCGCTACACGCCGCAGACGGTAAATCCGGATGCTACAGGGGCACTTGGCTTTCTGTATGATGAGAACTTTACCGGGACCGGGCTTAAGGTTACTGAAGTAATTGAAGGCGGGCCTGCAGACAGGGCTGCAAGCAAAATAAAAGCAGGATATATTATAGAGAAAATAGATGGAGTTGCCGTGACTGATCAGGCTGACTGGGCTATGTTGCTGAACAGGAAGATCGCTAAAAATACATTGCTCAATGTGTATGATCCGGTGTCCGATTTACGTTTTGAACAGACTGTAAAACCTATCAGCTTTGGGGATGAAGCTGCGCTGATGTACCGCCGTTGGGTGAAAATGATGTACACGACAGTAGATAAATTAAGCGGCGGAAAAGTGGGTTATGTGCATGTGCAGGGAATGAATGACGGCAGCTACAGGACAATTTTAGATGAGGTAATGGGCCGCAATAGCGACAAACAGGCACTTATCGTAGATACGAGATTTAACGGCGGGGGCTGGCTTCACAATGATCTCAATACTTTTCTCAGCGGCAAAAGTTACATGCGTTTTGCCCCGCAGGGAGATCTTCTGAATAATTCAGAGCCCGTTGACAGATGGTCAAAACCAAGCTGTGTTTTAATGAGTGAAGGCAATTACAGTGATGCATTTATATTCCCTTATGTCTACAAAAATAACGGCATCGGTAAACTGATAGGCATGCCTGTACCCGGTACAGGTACTGCTGTGTGGTGGGAAACACAAATAGATCCTACGATTGTTTTCGGTATACCGATGATTGCTACGATCGGAAAAGAAAACAGGCCAACAGAAAACCTTCAATTAGAACCGGATATAAGGGTGCCGTTATCTTATGAAGATCTGCTCAGCGGGAAAGACACGCAACTCGAAGTTGCCGTGAGAGAAATGCTTAAAGAGATAGGAGGGAAATAAAAGACAACTTAAGATAAGAAAGCCGGCAGTGATGCCGGCTTTCTTGTTTACAATTAGTAGCTACCAAAAGTACTTTTCAAATATGATTTTTAAATTATGCCCAAAGATTATTAATTTGTTAATGCTTCGGTAATGCATATTTAAACAGACTTGGTTTTCTTTAACATTCCTATTAACCTAAAATCTTTTTATGAAAAAAATTCTTGCCTATTCCATTTTATTGAGTTTTGTATTTACATCATGTAAAAAAGAATCTGCCGAAACGGTGCTTGAGCCGGCATCACAGGCAGTGGCGTGGCATGACAGGCAAACACCGCTGCTTGTTCAGGGTAATCCGAACACTGAAAGATCATCAACAGATAATATGGCTATGGGTAATCCCAGCGGTG
>JBGTJG010000270.1:0-3433 GCA_041745235.1 Ferruginibacter sp.
ACGCTGCTGATGAACTTTATTCCCTCTCTTTTACATACTTAGGGCCCGGGAAGGGAAATTACATTGAACAACAAAACGCTACCAACGGTAAAGCCTTTCAGTGGATTGTTCCTCAGAACGGTTTGCCTCTGGGAGATTGGGAGCCGGTAACACTTTTAGTTACACCTAAAAAACTGCAGGTCTTTACTGCCGGCGCTGAATATTTAATTAATCCGCTTACGAAATTAAAGACGGAGGTGGCAATGAGCAATTATGATATCAATCTGTTTTCAGCAAAGGATAAAAAAGACAATACAGGTTTCGGGGCAAAATTTCAATTGCAAAATGATAACAGGAAAATAAATCTGTTAAGACGGGAACTTGCACTGCAGACGATGGCCGGATACGAATTTGTACAAAAACGTTTCAGGCCCATTGAAAGATTAAGGAATGTAGAATTCCTGCGTGACTGGAGCTTGCCGTTTGATGCTGCGCCGGCAACAGAACACATCAGCAGCTTCTCAGCAAAAATCTCGGATCTGAAGTTAAATAACCTGCAGTATGAATTAACAAATTACAACAGAGACGATGGTTACAATGGTTTCAGGCAACGCTTTCTGCAACATACAGGTTACAAAGGATTGAATGTAAATACAAACATTAGCCTTACAAATTTCTCAGCTGCTTTGCAAAAAGGAAGTTTTTTCCGGCCGATAATTGATGTGAGCAATATTTTTAAAAGACTTCGTTCATTTCAGACCGGTTTGAGATATACCGGTGAATACAATAATCTTACTGATAAAATTCCTGACACACTGAATCCCACCAGCTTTGGTTTTAATATTAATGAGATTTACCTGCGATCTGATCCTGCCAAACTGAACAAATGGGGTGCATCATTTGCGCAAAGACGAGATCTGTTACCAAAGAAAACCTCCCTACAGCCTGCAGATCAGAGTGATAACTACAGCATTTTTACAGAGTTGATGGCGAGGGAAAATCATAAGTTTCGTTTTACAGTAACTTACAGAAAGCTGCACATCATTGACAGTTCGATCAGCCGGCAAAAGGAAGACAAAAGCATTTTAGGCAGAGCAGAATATTTTATTAATGAATTCAAAGGGTTTGTAAACGGTAATGTTTTATACGAGATCGGGAGCGGACAGGAGCAAAGGCGGGAATTTTCTTATATAGAGGTACCGGCAGGGCGCGGCATCTATACATGGATCGACTATAATGGTAATGGCATACCCGAGCTTAATGAATTTGAGGAAGCCATATTCCAGGATCAAAAAAAGTACATCAGGATATTTACTCCCGGCAATGAGTATGTAAAGGCTAATTTTCTGCAGTTTAATTACAGCCTGGATCTGGACCCGAAATCTATTCTGAATCCAAAGCGCAATACCGGATTTCGGAAAATATTATTGCGCAGTAATACAAGTTCTGCATTACAGATCAGTAAGAAAAACCTTTCAAAAAATGATTTCCTGTTTGATCCCTTCAGTAAAAACCTGGTAGATACTACGCTGATAAATCTGACATCTTATTTTTCCAACACATATTTTTATAACCGTACAAGCGCAAAATTCGGTTTGGAATTTACACACAGTAAATCTTCATCTAAGTCAATACTAAGTTATGGGTTTGAAAGCAGGGGGCTGCGCAATGTTACCGGGCGAATAAGAGGAAGTGTGAGGAAGAACCTTGTTACTGCACTTGTCTTTCGGCGCGGCAGAAATACACTTGCTACGCAGGCGGCAAAATTTGAGAACAGGAATTATGATGTACTTCAAAATGCCATTGAACCTAATCTTACATACGTGTATAAATCAAACCTGAGAGCTACTTTAGGATATGCATATTCTAAAAAGCAGAACAGGCTGGATTCATTGGAGAAGGCCATAAACAATGCACTTACCGCAGAAGTAAAATATAATATACTTTCCGGCAGCAGCATAAATTTAAAGTTCACTTTAAATAATATTGCATTATCTGCCTATCCCGGAGCGCAAAATACCACTGTTGGTTATCTACTTCTCGATGGTTTATTGCCCGGTAAAAATTATTTATGGAACGCAGAGTTTACAAAGAGAATAGCCGGCAATGTGGAGGTTGGAGTACGATATGAAGGGAGAAAGCCAGGTAGTAATCCTGTAATTCATACGGGTCAGGCTTCATTACGGGCATTATTTTAATCAGCCGTAAACAAAAAGTCGGTAAGTGGTTAAACCGCTTACCGACTTTTATATTCATTTAATAATTAACTGAAAAGGCCACCTTTTTTAAGTGCCCTGTAACCTTCACCAACTTTAAACCCGTTATTAAAAACTTCTATCTTATAATTACCTGTAAGAAAATCGGAATTTTGCTTCCAGTCAAAGCTTACTGTTTGCCTTTTATTCTGTGAATAGTTTACATCTATTTTCTGTGTGTAAGTTTTTTCAGTCCCTTCTCTCGTGCTGAATGTACCTGAGCCTAATGCCTGAACAGCAATAGGGGTGCCATCAGGAGCAGTTATGCAAACGTATAATTCTTTGGTACCGCTTTTGGCTATCATGTTTTCATCAAGATCAAAGCTGATTCGCAACTTGTCAACTCTTTTGGCAGTGGATGTTGTTTTTTCCCTGCTTCCCTTCTCATTTATACCAACGATATTGAAGTTAGAGGCACGCAATGTGGACCCCACATTTATAAGGTCTTCTTTTTCCCTGATAACCAAAGTTGAAGAATCATAATTCCGTAAGGCCCTGTTTCTCTGTTGGGTCACCATGGCTTTTTCAGCAGTGAGTTGCGTTTTTTGCTGTTGCAAAACTGCCACCTGAGCCTGATAACCGTTTATATCCCCGTTAAGAGAACTGATCAGGCGTCGGGCTTCTGATAATTCAGCAGCGGTGGCGTTAGATTTATTCAGCAATTCCTGGATCTTAGCTTTCTTGTCATCTATATCCCTGTCTTTTGCAGTAATAGTGCTGTCTTTACCGGCATCTTCTGTTTTAAGCATGTCGTACCGCATCGCAGCATCTTCAAGCTCCTTCTGCAGCTCATCACGCTGTGTAGAAGTACTTGCAATTACGGTTTCCTTCTGATCGATGGTTTCCTTCGTTTTATTCTTATCATAAATAACGTAGGCCCAGGTACCGAGGAGAGCTACTACCAATGCGCCCATTAGAATATTACGAAGGTTATTGTTCTTTTTTACGGGAACGTCAGTAGTAGTTGTTCTGATTTCCGCCTGATCATTTTCCGGATAATTTTCGAATGCCATAATAATAAATTTAAGATTATTGGAAACAATAAAAACTCAGGTAGAAAATTACAATATTTTTGTATTTAAATTCGGCAGCCAGTTTGCGAATATAGTGCCGGGATAATTAAAAAAAATGTTAACGCAACGTAACTTACCCTTTAATGAGCGTAGAGAAGATAATCGGTAACTGGAAAAAGAAGTCAT
>JBGTJG010000271.1:0-17934 GCA_041745235.1 Ferruginibacter sp.
AAAAATAATATTGCCGCATTTGGTGTAAAAAACGCAGACGAAATTATTGCAACAGAAATTTTAAAAAATATAAACAGGGCTTGACAGACCTCAATAAAATATCATCAGTTTACTTTGCCGGCATCGGCGGCATCGGCATGAGTGCTCTTGCCCGTTGGTTCAATACCCGGGGCATAAAGGTGAGCGGCTATGATAAAACTCCAACGCCGCTCACTGATCAGTTATCAGCAGAGGGCATGCAGATTCATTTTACTGACGATATAAATCTTCTGGATAAAGATGCGGGGATTGTTGTGTACACTCCTGCAATACCTACCACCCATGCGGAACTGAATTATTACCGCATGAATAATTATACGCTTCTTAAACGCAGTGATGTCCTCGGTTTGATATCTAAAGAGACTTTCAATATATGCGTAGCAGGTACCCACGGCAAAACTACGACGAGTGCCATGATCGCACATATACTGCGTGACAGCGGCTTTGGTTGCAATGCATTCCTGGGTGGAATTGCTGCAAATTATGATACGAATTTTTGGGGTAGTGAGAATAATGTGTCAGTTGCAGAAGCAGATGAGTATGATCGGAGCTTTTTAAAACTGAGTCCGGATATAGCCATCATTACCGCGATGGATGCAGATCACCTGGACATATACGGTACGGAGAAAAACATGCAGGATGCATTTATTGAGTTTGCAGGAAAATTAAAATCTAACGGTACATTGTTGATAAAGGATACTGTAAAAAGGATCGAAGAATTTCATGCACCCGATCGGCTGACGTATTCCGCTTTTAGCCAAACCGCCGATATCCATACCGCAGATCTTAAAATAGTAAATGGCAGTTATTCTTTTGATGTGGTGACTAAGGAAAAAAGAATCAAAAACATTGTGCTCAATATGGGTGGAATGCACAACATAGAAAATGTAACTGCTGCGATTGCTGTTGCGGCTATGCTGCACATTGACGAGGAAAAGATCAGGGAGGCCGTTGCTTCGTTCAAAGGAGTTAAACGTCGTTTTGAATATATCCTAAGGAAAGAAGATGTCGTGATGATCGACGACTATGCACATCACCCGGAAGAGTTGCGTGCTTTGATTACAGGAGCAAAGGAATTGTTTCCGGGCAAAAAATGTACAGTTATTTTCCAACCCCATTTATTCAGCCGCACGAATGATCTGGCCGCAGGATTTGCAGAAGTGTTGGATATGGCAGATGAGACGATACTGCTGCCGATCTATCCTGCCAGGGAATTACCGATGCCGGGCGTGACAAGCAGTCTGATATCAGATAAAATGTTATCTGCAAAAAAATCGATAAAAGAACCAAATGAATTATTGGCCTGGTTGAAGGGAAACAATACTGAGTTGCTGATCACTGCAGGAGCCGGCGATATTGACACATTGGTGCAACCCATAAAAAAAATTACAGAAGAAAGAAGTGAAAATTAATAAAAATAAAATATTACAAATACTGACCGGTTTTCTCTGGTTGCTTACGGCGGGAGCTTGTCTTACATTGCTGGTATCTGCAGCTTCCAAGAAAGACACGGGTTATTGCTCAGGTGCGGAGGTAGATATTACGGGTGTGAGCAATACCTACTTTATGGACAAGCATGATGTTTATGCAATTATAAAAAAATACGGGGGCGATACCTCTTTAAAGCAACCCATTGCATCAATTGATCTGCGAAAAATAGAGAAGGCCTTGGAAAAAGATGTATGGATAAAAAATGCAGAGCTCTTCTTTGATAATAATAATATGCTCCGAATTTCTGTTGAAGAGCGGGAGCCGATCGCAAGAATATTTACTGTATTGGGCAATTCTTTTTACATAGACAGCAGCTGTATGATGTTGCCGCTCAGTGAAAAGTTTTCAGCACGTCTTCCTTTGTTTACAGGATTTACGTCCGATGCAAAAATTCTTTCTAAGGCAGACAGTTCGCTGCTTTGTGACATAAGGAATATAAGCACAAAAATCAATGCTGATGATTTTCTGATGGCTATGATAGACCAGGTAGATATTACGGCCAAAAGAACTTTTGAAATGATGCCGAAGATCGGGAAGCAGCGGATCATATTCGGTGACGGTAGTGATGCGGCCAACAAATTTGTGCGACTGAAATTGTTTTATAAGAATGTAATAAGCAGTGCGGGGTGGAACAGGTATAACACCATTGACCTGCAATATAAAGATCAGGTTGTAGCGGCTGTGAGGGGAAAGGAGGATATAGTAGCTGATTCCCTCAAAACTTTAGAGATCATGAAAATGATTGCTGAAGATGCATCAAGAAGAGCCGCTGATTCTACGCTTGCTTTTGTACAGGACTCAGAAAAGAATACAGCAGACAGCTCGATGATATTGCAATCAATAGAGCGGGATGATCAGGCAGGTGCAACACCAATTTCGGCGCAACAACCATTCAGCAGTATACCCGGGATGAATGCAACGCCAACAATTATACAACTAACGCCCGCATTGAAGCCTGCGATGTTGCCTGCATCAAAACCTGCAGAACCTCTTAAAAAACAGGCTTCAGCTGCAGTGTCGAAGCCGATGGTAATAACGGGAAATACACAGCCCGTTATAAAGAAGCCGTTACCTAAAAAGGAAACTTCTGTAAAAAAAGAAGTCATACATAATTTTTAAAAAGAAACACAAACCACAAAATATAAACACAAACACACACAATCTAAATACACACTTATGAACCAGGAACAACCCGTTATCGTAGGATTAGACATCGGTACCACAAAGATCGCAGCCATTGCGGGCCGTAAAAATGAATTCGGTAAGCTGGAGATACTCGGCTTTGGCAGGGCAAACAGCAACGGCGTGCAGCATGGTATGGTGCTCAATATTGACCAGACCATTAAAGCCATTAAATCTGCATTGGAAAACTGTTATGCATCCAATCCTACACTCTCAATAAATGAAGTGTATGTAGGCATAGCGGGCCATCACATTAAAAGCCTGCAAACACGCGGCGATATTGTACGCCAGCAAAATGAAGATGAAATAAGGCAGGAAGAAATTGATAAGCTTGTTGCTTATCAATACCGCACCTATATACCTGCCGGCGATCAGATAATCGATGTTATTCCGCAGGAATTTACAGTAGATAATTTCCAGAATATACCAAACCCTATCGGCTACAGCGGCGTAAAAGTAGGAGCCAATTTTCACATCATCACCGGTGATAAAAATGCGATCAGGAATATAAATCGCAGTGTGGATAAGGCAGGTTTAAAAACCAAAGACCTTGTATTGCAACCTCTTGCTTCTGCTGCTGCGGTAATGTGCGACCAGGACCTTGAAGCAGGTGTTGCCATTGTAGATATAGGCGGCGGCACTACAGATCTTGCTGTATTTTATGAAGGTATTTTAAAGCATACTGCGGTTATCCCTTTCGGTGGCGAAAATATAACCAATGATATTAAAACAGGATTAGGTGTTTTAAAAACGCAGGCTGAGCAAATGAAAATTCAGTTTGGCAGTGCACTGAGTGATGAAACTAAAACAAATGCATTCATAACAATCCCGGGCTTGCGTGGAATGGCAGCAAAAGAAATTTCCGTAAAAAATCTGGCAAATATCATCCAGGCAAGGATGAGCGAGATCATGGATTTTGTAACCTTTCACCTGAAGCAGGTGGGGTTGGATAATAGAATGCTTAATGGCGGTATCATCCTTACGGGTGGCGGTTCTCAGTTGAAACACCTTTTGCAGCTCACGGAATACGTTACCGGTTTAAATGCACGTATAGGTTTCCCCAATGAGCATTTATCGGGCGGGCATATTGAAGAATTATCTAAGCCAATGTATAGCACTTGTATAGGATTGATATTGAAAGGGTATAATGATTACGAGAATAAGAACAAGCAGATGGGTGAGAACTTTATGAAAGTTACCAGCACGGGTATCATGCAGGAAGAACCGCAGGAAGAAGAGGAAAACACTTCAATTCAGATGGAGGAAAAAGAGGCGCCGATCGCAAAGCGTAAGAAAAATATTCAAGGGTTTATGGACAGCTTTAAAAATAACCTGATAGAAATGTTTAAAGAAGAAGAAGACGGGCAGCTTTAATTAAAAATAAACTACTACAAACTAACCTAAATACAACAACCATGATACATTTTGATTTGCCAAAAGACCAGTCCTCCATCATTAAAGTGATAGGAGTGGGAGGTGGCGGCAGCAATGCTGTAAACCATATGTTTTCACAGAATATAGAAGGCGTAGATTTTATTATCTGCAATACCGACGCGCAGGCAATTACATTAAGTAAGGTTCCCAATAAAATCCAGTTGGGCCCACACCTTACGCAAGGCCTCGGCGCAGGTGCTAATCCTGCAATAGGCCGTCAGGCTACGGAAGAGAGCCTGGAAGAAATAAAAAGAATATTGGAAGTAAATACTAAAATGGCGTTCATCACTGCAGGCATGGGCGGAGGTACGGGCACAGGCGGTGCACCCATTATTGCTCAGATCTGTAAAGATCTCGGCATTCTTACTGTAGGTATTGTAACCACGCCATTTGCATACGAAGGCAAGAAAAGAATAGCTCAGGCAGAAGAAGGTATTATGCTTTTGAAAAGCCATGTAGATACTTTGTTGGTTATCAGCAACGATAAATTGCGTCACCAGTTTGGTAACCTTAAAATGAAAGAAGCTTTTAATAAAGCTGATGATATTCTTGCTACTGCTGCAAAATGTATAACAGATGTAATTAACAGCACAGGACAGATCAATGTCGATTTTGCGGATGTATGTACAGTAATGCGAAATGGCGGTGTGGCTATACTTGGCAGTGCAACTGCTGAAGGAGAGAACAGGGCGCATGCTGCGATCGAATATGCACTCACTTCGCCTTTGCTGAATGATAATGATATCCGAGGCGCTAAGTGGATACTGATCAACATTAATTCTGCGGAAGGAGAACATGAGTTTACCATGGATGAAGTTGAAATCATTCAGAACTACATATTGAGCCAGGCGGGAGAGGATACCGATGTTATTTTGGGCCTTGGTTACGACCACACGCTCGGTGCACAGATCGGCATAACGCTTATCGCTACAGGATTTGAACACAAGGATCCATTCGCCAGAAATACAGCGCCTGAAGCTGCCGCAGCAGCAAAAGATGAAAAAGTAGTGATGCAGCTGGATATGCCAACTTTATCTCAGCCTGCGCCGGCCGCCGTGCAGCCTACGCTTCAATTTGAAGAAAAGCCTTTGCCACATGTTGCGCCTGCTAAAGAACCCGTAAAGTCTTACGAATCTGTAATTATGCCTACTCTTGCTGCAGATAAGGAATCCGAAAAACCTGTTCAAAAGAATGACGAAGTAAAGAATGAAGAGCCGGTGTTTTTTGAGATATCCTCTTTTTCAGATCAGGCACCTGTGATCCAGTTTGATACAGACTACCTTTCTCCGATAAATGAAAAGCACCATATTGAATCAAAAGCAGAAGAGAAAAAATACAATGAACCGGAAATAACGAAGACGATAACCGCCGGACTCCCCGTGAAACCCGCACAGATCTATGCATCTGATGCGACTGAAAAACCCAGCCCCGTTCAGTCGCAAACCCCTCTACAAAAAGCAGAAGCATCAACTGAGGAAGAGGGATTGATACAGATGACACTGACGGAAAAACCGGAAATGCCGGAAGAAAAAAAACCGGCAGAAATAATTACTAGTTATGAGCAGGTTACAGAGGAAAATGCAGCATTGCCTGATGAAACGGAAGATCTCCGTCGCAGGGCGTCTGAGCGCATTGCAAAACTCAGAAACCTGTCTTTCAATGTCAATTCTACGGATCCCAATAATGAATTTGAAACCGTGCCGGCATATCTGCGCCGCAATATGGAAATGCATAATCAAATTGCAGATGTAGAAACTTTTTACAGCAATTACACCGTAAGGTCTGATGACAATAATCGCGGTGAGATAAATACTATTAATAATTTCCTGGATGGTAAAAAACCGGATTAAAACCCTACCGAAGACTGTGTTCGTTTATAGTTTGTGTGGCCCCTTTCAGAAATGAAAGGGGTCTGTGTTTTAAAGTAAGGAGGTAATACAAACAACTCCTATGATCTTTTTTACACCTCTAAATTATCAAAAATGCTCCGATGGCCGCCGGATAAAAGGCGAAAAATTTCACTGGTCTGTTGGATGAAAATATTAATGCTGTAACCACTTATTCGCAAAGAAAGTTAAAAAATAATGTAGCAGAGCGTAAGGTTCTGAATGAATTTTGTTTGGAACTTCAATGGGTCAAATACTGTACGGATCTTCCTTTCAAAATATCGCTGATAATAATTTATAAGTAAGCCATATAATGCCACTTATTATGAGCAATAAAATAATTAAAATCGGTAAGATAATTTTCAATGCATTTCCGCGGTGGCGGCCCTCTTTATAATGCTCCTGCATTAAACGCAGATTGCGCATATTAGCCTTAAAAGCAACATCAAAAATATCGCCGAGCAGAGGTACAGATCCAACAATTGCATCTATTAAAATATTCACTGTCATCCTCGCTAATAAAAAACCACTGCCGCCATTATTAGCCATTATCCATAACATATATCCTGAAACTGCAAAGGTGCTTAGGTCACCAACTCCCGGAACTAAACCTATTAAGGAATCCAACCCAAATCGAATGTTCGTTCCCGGTATCGTAAAGCGAGAATCCATCAGCTTTGCGAGTTTTTCTACATCCTTCAGTCCCCTTTGACGTACAACTTGTTTCATCCGTAAAATTAACTATTCAACGAACTTCTGTAATCAAATTTGTTTAGAAAAAACCGCTCACATAATAGTGAGGCGGTTTTTTTATATCCATTATTTTATCCCCCTTTGATCTCCAGGCTCACGCCTGTGCTTACTGTCACCCTGTTTAAATCTGCGACCATTTCAGGCATATGCCAATTCGGCCGGACAATGGTGATCCTAGTTCGTGAACTGCCGGTCGGGAGAGAAACAATAAAGAAGTAAATGAATGCAATCGCGACGTCTCCAATTTACGCAGCATATTCAAAATCACCTCTGCAGACAGAGTTGACTATATATTTAAGTTCGAAATAAGAGCTTGGCTTAGTGAAATAAAAGTTTGCTCCAGCAGATAAACAGGATTTTATTTCTTTATCGTTGTTGCCGGAAGAAAGCATGATGATCGGGATCCCATCGTAAGCAGGGTTGCTTCTGATTTTAGAAAGACAATCTTTGCCATTCATTAAAGGCATATTTATATCAAGTATAATGGCATCAGGGGAAGGGATCAGTTTAAGTAATTCCAAAGTTTGCATACCGTTGACTGCAAGCGTGATCTTAAGATCCGGGCATTGATCATCTGCCATGTCCCTGAACATGTCAGTTACATCTGCATCATCATCAGCCATAATGATGTGTTTTTTTTTGGTGGAGATCATTCTGAAATTTAAGAGGGTAGTATAATTATTTTCATAAGAGTGCAATTTAATCCCTTAAAAAAAGCCTTATTGACAATTGGCAATACTGTAACTTATTCCACAGCTGACTGCATTAATCAGTCTTGTTTCTTATTCTTACCGAAGAGTGTAACCGGATTATAATTTGATACTAAGGCGATATAATAGTATACCATGTTAAAAACCTGCATTTTTACCGCTTTTCTGCCTTTTCTTTTTTCAACTTCAAATGCTCAAAAAGTAAACGGCTGCGGTTATATTATTCCACCGCGTTCTATTACCTCTAAGTTTGCTTCAGTGTATGAAGCAAGGGATATCGTATTACGCATGCTGAACAATATTCAATGGAAGGAGAATTTTAATTTGCGTGAGCAAAATGGAATACAGAATGCTTACGCTACCATCAGCGGTGGCAAGCGGTTTATCGTTTACGATAACAATTTCCTGGAAGACATAGATGAATATTCCCGGACCAAATTCGCCAGCATCAGCATAATGGCGCATGAAATGGGGCATCATTATTATAATCACGTTGTAAGCCAGCGCGGCAGTAATATCCCTTCAGAATTGGAAGCTGACGCATTCTCAGGTTATATGATGCAAAAACTCGGTGCTACATTACAACAATCACAGGCAGCAATGAATGCGATAGGAACACCCCGTGCAAGCTCTACACATCCTGCAAAAAATGACAGGCTTGTAGCCATTACACGGGGTTGGAACGCTGCATCCGCCAATGCAGCACCTACCACTGCAAATACAGGCAGCACTAACGGTGCAGGAAACGGGAGCCCCGCACCTACCACTAGCAATGTACCTACCACCCCGGAGAATGATCCTTCATGGATTGCCTTGTATATTCAAAGCAATAAAGATGAAACCGTTCAGCTCAGTGATGATGGCAGAACTTTTCAACCGGCCGTAATAAAAGCCGGGCAGCCTTTTGTTTTTAAGTTTGAGGTTTACCAGTATGGTTTTTTGAGGCTTCCTTATTATAATGGAGTCCGAACGTATAAACTGTTGCACGGTAAAGACTATTCCATTCTATTTAACCGTAGAACAAAGAATCTGACTGTTGTAGAGATCACAGATTGATGCTTGTTCTCAATGCAATGCACGTTTCTTACTTATGCCGCCCTTGATGCTGTTTATGCTGTGTTGAATTACAAGTGCATTAGGATCTATCTTATTTATTTCAGCTTGCAGGTTACTTACTTCGAGGCGTGTTATCACTGTATACAAAATATTTTTATCAAGGCTTTTAGCCCCATGGCGACCATAGCCAACGGAACCGGTATAGACAGTGACGCCATGACGCAGTTCGTTTATAATTACCTCTTTTATAATATCATTATGTACTGAGATGATTGTTACGGCAATATATTCTTCAATACCATTTACTACATAATCAATCATTTTGGAAGCGGCAAAATAAGTGATGATTGAATAAAGAGCAGATTCTACGCCAAGGAAAAACGTTGCAGTGGCAAAAATGAAAACATTCAGCAGAAGTATTACATCACTCACTTTTAATATAACTGAACTTTTGCTGAGCAATACAGCAGCGATCTCGGTACCATCCAACACAGCACCGCCGCGCATTGCCAGACCAATACCTGTTCCGATAAAAAAACCACCGAATATCGCTGTCAATAATTTATCCGGTGTCACATCGGGGTAAGGAAAAAACGCCAGGCAAAGTGCCAGGCCTAAAATGGCAAATGATGTTTTCACCGCAAACAAAACGCCGATGCGGTAATATCCCAGTATAATAAATGGAATATTCAGCAATGCGATGAGGATAGAAATAGGGAAGCCGAAAATCTGAGTCAGTAGCATGGATATTCCGGTAACACCACCGTCAATGAAACGGCTTGATAGTAAGAAACCGTGTATGCCAAACCCTGCGGAAAATATTCCCGCAGTAATCAGAATTATATCCCTGCCCATTCCGGCAAACGATTTCTTTTTTTGTGAGGGCATATCGTAAGCTACCTTTTTTAAAATTAATTATTACTGAAGCAACCTGATAATCAGGATTGGATTTGTTTCTTCAGATTGTCTTTTACTCCACCTAACCATTCAGTTTGGAGGATGCTCAGAATAATACTGTCCCTTCTCGTTCCGGCAGTTGTAGCAACATGACTTCGTAAAACGCCTTCTTCTACACATCCGATACTTTTCATTGCAGCTATGCTTCGGGCATTATTGTTATCTGCCCTAAATTCTACACGCAGTATATGGAATTCTTCAAATGCAAGTTGCAGCAACAATAATTTACAATGCCTGTTTAACCCGGTTCCCTGAAAATCTTTACCGTACCATGTATACCCCAGCTGCAGAGAACGGTTAGGTAATTGAATGTCGTAAAACCTTGTGCATCCTGCATATTGCTGCTTAGCTTTATCAAAAACAATAAAAGTATATTCTGTCCCGCCGATTCTTGCCTTTAAAGCTGCATCTATATAATTTTTTAAACCTTGTTCTCCTGCCGCCGGAATGAGCGAATATTTCCAAATCTCAGGTTCATTTACAGCAAAAGAAAGCAGGTTAATGTAATCCTCAGCGGCAAGTGGGCGCATTAAAACCCGGCTATCTTCTAACACATATTCTTTTTTCGGATCAAAGCTTGACACAGTAATAATTTTGTGCCTCAAATTTACCTCCGCATCTGATTTATCACAGGCTTTTCTTTATACTTATTTATAAAAGTTTCCTTTTACATTTGTGCGGGTTTTACACCCCCTATGGCTTAACATTGAGCAAGAGCATTATTATAAATTTTTAGTTGTGTCTAAACAGGTTAACAAGGTTTCCGCTGCCGGTTTACTGATAGCTCTCGGAATAATTTACGGTGATATAGGAACTTCTCCTTTATATGTGTTTAATTCTATTATTACTGACAGGGTTGTAAGCCCGGAGCTGATTCTAGGTACACTTTCGCTGATCATATGGACCATTACTGTACAGACAACGATCAAGTATGTGATCTTGGTTCTTCGTGCGGATAATAAAGGTGAAGGCGGAATCTTTTCACTTTATGCATTGGTTAGGCGGCGGCGAAAGTGGCTGGTACTTCCTGCAATGATAGGCGGTGCGGCATTATTAGCCGATGGTATTATCACGCCTCCCATATCTATAACCTCTGCCATAGAAGGGTTAAAGGAGATTCCCCGTTTTCATGACATGGGCACGGGTACAATTGTTATAATTGTATTAGCAATTATTTCTTTGTTTTTCTTTACCCAGCAATTCGGCACCTCCAACATTGGCAAGATGTTCGGCCCCGTAATGAGCATTTGGTTTATCATGCTCGCCGTGCTGGGAGTCATTCACATCTCTGATGACTTCAGTATTTTTAAAGCCTTCAATCCCTGGTACGCTTTTAATTTTCTCTTTACTTACAAAGAAGGCTTCTGGCTTCTCGGTGCGGTGTTCCTTTGTACGACCGGTGCAGAGGCATTGTACAGTGACCTTGGTCATTGCGGCCGGGATAATATCAGGATCTCCTGGATGTTTGTAAAGGCTTGTCTCGTAATTCAGTACCTGGGGCAGGGTGCAAGCCTGCTAAAGCATCATACAGGGGTATTGATGGACAAGGCTACTAAAGAGGCAAATGGTATTAATGCTTTTTATGACCTGATGCCGGATTGGTTCATTCTGCCGGGTGTATTGATTGCTACTTCTGCCGCTATTATTGCCAGCCAGGCAATGGTTACAGGTTCTTTCACATTGATCAATGAAGCTATCCGCCTGAACTTATGGCCAAAAATGAAGATCAAATATCCTTCTGAAGCTAAGGGTCAGATATTTATCCCGGGTATAAATACATTGCTCTTTATAGGATGTGTTGGAGTGGTGCTTTACTTCCGGGAAGCGTCCAGAATGGAAGCTGCGTATGGGTTAGCTATCATTACCACTATGTTAATGACAACAATACTGTTTGCAAATTACCTTGTCCTCCATCGGGTAAGACCGGTATTAGTATATACTTTCCTTATTTTTTATGCTATAATAGAATTAGCATTCCTTATTGCATTGATGGAGAAATTTGCCCATGGCGGCTATATCACATTGATGATCGGATTCCTTATGTTCTCTGTAATGTACATGTGGTTCAGGTCAAGAAAAATTAAAAACCGTTATGTTGAATTTGTAAGGGTAGATGAATATGTTCCTAAACTGGAAGAACTCAGTAACGATACATCTGTGCCTAAATACGCAACGCATCTCGTTTACCTGACAAGCGCGGATAATCCCAAAGAAATAGAACATAAAATTATTTACAGTATTCTGAGCGGTAAGCCGAAGCGTGCTGACATTTACTGGTTCATTCACGTAGATACGCTTGATGATCCATACACTTCTGAATATTCTGTAACGCATATTATCCCTAATGATATTATTCGCGTAGAATTCAGGCTAGGATTCCGCGTTGCGCCCAGGCTAAACCTGATGTTTAAAAGAGTAGTGGAAGACCTTGTGGCAAACCGTGAGGTAAATATCACGAGCCGTTACGAGAGCCAGCAGAAAAATAATATAGTCGGCGATTTCCGTTTCATTGTAATGGAGAAATTCCTCAGTCAGGATAATGAATTGCCATTCTTTGAAAAGCTTATTATGAAAGGTTATTTCTGGATAAAAGAAATATCACTGAGTGAAGAAAGAGGTTTTGGCTTGGAGCAAAGTAATGTGGAAGTTGAGAAATTTCCGTTAGTGGTTGCTCCTGTAGGTAAGCTGAAATTAAAGCGGATATTTCACAATGAAGAAGAAGGATACTAGAATGTGGAAAGTTGAAGGTTAACCCCCCGTCAACGGTTTAAAACCCTGCGTACCGGCAGGCAGGCCTGACGGCGATTTAGAGGAGAAAAATGTCGGTTTAAAGTTGAGTCCTACTTTTCTTCTAAAAAACTACCTTCTGCATTTACATCAAACCTATATTTTACTCCCTGTTTTAAAGCCACATTTTCATTGCTGTGGCTTACCGGAAAATCGTAACAGACAGGGTAATAATACTCCGCAACGGCTTCAGAAATGATCTCGTAAATATTTTTGCCAAACGGCCTGTCGCAATCTTTCATATATGTAAAGCCTCCCACCACTAATCCCGCAAGATTTTTCAGCATACCTGTTCTTTTAAGCTGAGACAGCATACGATCAATGCTGTATAATTGTTCGCCGATGTCTTCTATAAATAAAATACAGTCTTTCGTTTCAAAGTCAGAAGAGGTGCCGATGCTGTTTGCGAGTAAGGATAAATTACCGCCGATCAGGTTCCCTTTTGCTTTTCCGTATTTGTTGAATGAAGCTGCTTTGGACCGGTAATTTCCTTTACCACCCGTAAGGGCAGCGAGCAGGGTGCCTGTGAACGGTTCATGCCCCGCATCATTGAAAGCGGCAGCCATAGGCGCATGCAGCGAGGCAATATTGTAATTTTGATAAAGGAATGTATGAAGTAAAGTGATGTCGCTGTAGCCAATTATCCATTTAGGACGCTTAGAGAATTTCTTAAAACATAACTTATCTACGATGCGCCCGGTGCCGTAGCCGCCGCGGGCACATAAGATCGCTTTAATATTTTTATCGTCCATAAATCCCTGCATTTCCTTGCGCCTTTGTTCATCCGTACCGCTGAAATAGTTGAGTGAACTGCTGCCTAAAGTATCTCCTATCACCACTTCATATCCTTCTTCCTGCAAAGATTTGATACATGCAGCAGCTTTCCCCGCAGCCATGTAACCGGCAGGGCAGGTAATTGCAATTGTGTCTCCTTTTTTTAAATATGGGGGAATCGTGACAGGCATTAGGCTAAAGATTTTAATGTGACTAAAGTATTATTTACATCTAACTGATGCATAACACCGCATTTTAAAGCAAAATTATTTTTCTGATGACCAACAGGAAAATCAAAGCAAACCGGGTATTGAAATTCTGAAATCTTTTCAAGAACAATTTCTTCTAATGTTTTGCCAAACTCTTCTCCTTCATCATCGGGTTTTATTTTAAAGCCACCGATGATCAGCCCGGCAAGCTGATTAAGTTTACCGCTTCGTTTCAGGTTCCAAAACATTCGGTCAATGCTGTAAAGATATTCCCCGGTATCCTCTACGAATAAAATTTTATTTTTTGTTATGATGTCACTTGCTGTTCCGGCAAGGGATTCCAGGGTTTTTAAATTTCCGCCTACGAGAATTTCTGAAGCTGTTCCGGGTTTGTTATTAATGTTGGAAGAAAAACTGTAAACCATTTTTGTTCCGCTTAAACATTTCCTGATCGAATCTATGGTTTCAGTTTGTATGGGCTCTGCAAGTGCAGGATCAGGAAAACTGTTACACATTTTAGAATGCAGCGTTGCAATTCCGAAATTCCTGTTTATGTGACAGTGCAATATAGTAGCATCACTGAAGCCGATGATCCATTTGGGATTTGTAATAAATTTTTTAAAGTTGAGCCTGTCTATTATTCTTATCAGGCCGTAGCCCCCTCGTGCGCACATAATGGCACGAAGAGAATCATCATCCAGCATCTGTTGCAGATCTGCAAGTCGTTCTTTATCTGTACCGCCGAGCGTAAAATGCTTTTTTCCTACGGCATTACCCATTTTTATTTTAAAACCCCAACTTTGGATGATCCTTATTGCATTTTCACAATCTTCTGCAGATATATTTCCCGCAGGGCTTGTAATACCTATCGTATCTCCGGGCTTTAAATAGGCGGGATTTTTTGAATGCTCACCTTCAGGATAATTAACCTCAGCAGCTTGAAGGAAACTGAGCGACCCAAGCGCAAGGACAGAAGACGATATGAATTGTTTTCGTTTCAATTTTATTGTTTCTTGAATTGGAAACCCGGCTTCGACATGCTCAGCCTGACAGGTAATTTACTCAAATTTCGGTATTGATTCTGCATTCGATATTTTTGCCTGGATGAATGAACTTAAGAGATACCTGATCACCTCTGCGCTGCCCTATGCAAATGGTCCGAAGCACATAGGGCATCTGGCCGGCGCATACCTTCCTGCAGATATATACGTACGCTACCTGCGGGCAAGGAAACGTGATGTTGTCTTTGTTTGCGGCAGCGATGAACATGGAGCGGCTATTACCATGCAGGCGATGAAGGAAAATACTACGCCCCGGCAGATTGTAGACAAATATCATGAAATGCTGAAGACCAACATGGCAGACCTCGGTATTTCCTTTGATATTTATCACCGAACTACAGAAGCCATACATCATGAAACTGCTCAGGAATTTTTCACTGTGCTTAATGAGAAGGGAGATCTGGAGCAAAAAGAAACAGAACAGTTTTACGATGAAGATGCAAAAACATTTTTGGCAGACAGATATATTGTAGGGACTTGTCCGATATGTGCCTATGAAAATGCCTTTGGTGATCAGTGTGAAAAATGCGGCACATCACTGAGCCCTGAGCAATTGATACACCCAAGAAGCACGCTTAGCGGCAACCCTCCCGTAAAAAAAACTACAACGCATTGGTATTTACCGCTGAACAAGCATGAAGATTTTCTGCGCAAATGGATAACGGAAGATCATAAGGACGATTGGAAAGCAAATGTATTAGGACAATGCAAAAGCTGGCTGGATCTGGGCCTGCAGCCCCGTGCGGTTACAAGAGATCTCGACTGGGGCGTACCTGTTCCGCACACTGATGGGGCGGGTAAAGTTCTTTATGTTTGGTTTGATGCACCCATAGGTTATATCAGTGCTACGAAACAATGGGCATTGGATAACGACAGAGATTGGAAACCTTACTGGTACGACCACGATACGAAGCTTGTACATTTTATCGGAAAGGATAATATCGTTTTTCACGCTATTATTTTCCCGGTAATGCTGAAGCTGCATGGAAATATTTTACCGGAAAATGTCCCGAGCAATGAGTTCATGAATCTGGAAGGAGATAAGATGAGCACAAGCCGCGGTTGGAGCATTGAAATGGAAGATTACATAACTGACTTTGTAAAGAAAGATAACGGCGGCGGGCAAATGGTTGATGCCTTACGGTATTATCTGACAGCCATTGCGCCGGAAACAAAAGACAGTGAATTTACATGGAAAGGTTTTCAGGATGCGGTGAACAGTGAGCTGGTGGCCGTTTTCGGCAATTTTGTAAACAGGGCATTTGTGCTGATGCATAAATTGTGCAAAGGGAAAGTTCCTGTTTTTCACAATGAGTTGATAGATGAGCTTGATAAACAACTTCTCACGGAAATTGCAAATGCAAAGTCAAAGATCGAAAATAATATTGAGGAGTATAAATTTCGTGACGGCCTGGCGGAAGTAATTGACCTTGCAAGAAAGGGCAATAAATATATGCAGGAGAAACAGCCCTGGATCGTTGCAAAATCTATTGATGAAGCCGGGAATCCTACCGACGAAGCTCAGAAGCTTATTGACAATTGCATGCACATCTGCCTTCAGTTAACGGCAAACCTGGCCATATTTATAAATCCTTTTCTCCCGCACGCTGCTGAGAAAATGTGCCGTATGATGAAGGTGGTAGATAAAATGATGGATTGGGAAAATGCGGGCAGCGCAAAATTACTCAGCGTGGGTTATTCGCTGAGGCCGCCTGAATTACTCTTCCGAAAAATTGAGGATAGTGAGGTTGCGGAACAGATCGAAAAATTAAAAATAAAAAGCACTGCTATAAAAATGGAAGAAAATAAAATAACTGAATCTGCAAATAGCGATAATTCTGCACCTGAAAGTACAGCGGTTACCAACGTTAAGCCGGAAATAGTTTTTGATGATTTTGCAAAAATTGATCTGAAAACAGGCACTATACTTTCCGCAGAAAAAGTAGCAAAAGCGGATAAGCTGCTGAAGCTTGAAATAGATCTCGGATATGAAAAAAGAACAATTGTAAGCGGTATTGCACTTCATTTTGCACCTGAAGATATTGTCGGTAAGCAGGTGGTAGTAGTCGCAAATCTTGCCCCCCGAAAGATGCGGGGCATAGAAAGTAACGGTATGATATTAATGGCTGAAGATAGTGACGGTACATTAAAATTTGTCGCGCCTCTGTCTCCTGTTTCAAACGGTTCAGGTGTAAGCTGATTTAAATGCTTTCTTTTTTAAAAGAACGGAATTCCAAATCCCCGCTCGTATAACTGATATTGGATAAGAATTTGCATGTGAACAGTAAATAGTACTGTTCCTAAGTGCATAATTCTCATTTAAATTTTAGTATATGAAAAAGAAAACGCTGTTATTATGGTCTCTTATATTATTTACAGGAAGCTTATTTGCTCAAAACATTGATTATTCAATCATTCCTTATCGTTCAGGTGATAAGTGGGGCTTTGCAGATATAAATCGGAATATTACAATTTCCCCTAAATATGATGATGCACAATGGTTTTCCGAAGGACTGGCTGCAGTTAAAGTGGGGAATAAATGGGGCTATATAAATAAATCGGGCCGTATGGTTATTCCGGCAAAATTTACCGTAGCTAAATCTTTCAGGAAAGGTTACATGCCAAATTCGCAAAAAGCAGGTGGAGATTCTGTACTTTTTGCAGGAGCTTCTCTAAGGGCAGACGGTTATGAAAGATGTATAACTACGCGTGGAAAAGTATTGTCAAAATGTCCGGCAATAAACGAAAACTCTGTAGCGGAAAACAGGATACCTGTAGAAACTGTCACACGTCAGAAAGTATATTCATTGCCTAACAGCAGTGGCCTTTTTGATAAAGTAGTGGATGATTACAAAGTATCAGGCAGTGATGAAACATATTACATCGCACAAAAAAACGGTATGTACGGTGTTTTCAACAGCAAATTTGAAACTATCGTTCCCTTTGAATACAGTTCTGTAAAACAACTGAAATCCGGGAATAACCAATATCTGCAGGTGCAGAGAAACGGGATGAAGGGGATCATTAATGGCAACGGACAGTCTTATATTTTACCTGATTATTCTGATCTGACTATGGTAAGGGCGATTAACAATACAGATTATGTTATTGTAAAAAGAGAAGGGAAAACCTATGTAAAGGATCTTACAAATAACTTTATAATCGGTAACGGGTATAATGATATTACATATGATAATAACGGCGGTTTCATCATAACCGATAATAACAATATGCGTGGGTACTATTTCCTTGATAACAGAACAATTGCTCCCAGATACAGTGATGTACGTATTTTAAACAGGGGCAGCAATTTCCTGCAGATCAAAACATCTGACGGTAAGGTTGGGTATATTAATACTGCCGGGGATGAATTTTTTAAAGAATAAATGATTAGAAACTTTGTGACAACTCCGCAGAAATGCGGAGTTTTTTATTATAAAAAATATGCTCAAGTATGTTTTATTACGATAATAGAAAATTACTAACTTCGATTTTATAAATAGTTGTTTAACTAACTAATTTTGTTTTTCACAAAAGATTTCTAATGAAACGTACTATAAAAAAGGTTGCTGTCTTAGGGAGTGGTGTTATGGGA
>JBGTJG010000272.1:0-3924 GCA_041745235.1 Ferruginibacter sp.
AATTTCCAGGGCCGGGTAGTTCCGATTGAAGTATCTGCCTATGAGGTTTTAAAAAATTATATTGAAAGCCTTTCCCGCCATTTTGCCGGGGAAGAAGGAAAAGACGAGATCATTAATGATATAGAGAGCCGTATAGGCGAACTTTTCCAGGAGCGCATCAAAGCCGGATCAACCTGCATTACAGATGATGACGTAAATGCGATCATTCGCAGCATGGGCCGTCCTGAAGATTTTGAAACAGAGGAGCAATCCTTCGCTCAGAATCCCGGAGATCAATCCGGTTCTTCCAATCAGAGTCGTCAATCGTACCAAACCGTAAGTGGGCCGAAAAGGCTTTATCGCGATGAAAATCATAAAGCGATCGGAGGTGTGTGCAGTGGGATTGCAAACTATTTCGGGATTGATATAGTAATATCCCGTGTAATATTCCTGGTATTGCTGTTCTCGGGTGTGGGTCTTCTTGCTTACATTATCTTATGGATAGCGGTGCCCAGCAGTGCCTCTACAGAGATAGGAAGCCTGCGCAAAAAAATGTACCGGGATACAGATGAGAAATACCTTGGCGGTGTATGCAGTGGCATAGGCCATTATTTCGGTGTGAATCCGTGGATACCCCGTGTATTATTTTTAATTCCTTTTCTCACTCTCCTCGGGAATTGGGGAGGAGACTGGGGTAATTGGCATGGAGATTTTTCCAATTTCTTCCGCCTGAGCTTCAGCCCGGGTTCATTGTTCATCTATATTATATTATGGATGGTTTTACCGGAAGCTACTACAACTGCAGAAAAGCTGGAAATGAAGGGTGAAAAGGTGGATATGAATTCCATCAAAAATTCCGTAGCTGCAGAAATGAAAGGTGTGCACGAGCGGGCATTGAAATTTGGTAAAGAAGCGGCTTCGGTTGCAGGTGAAAGGGGTAAGACCTTCGGGGCTGAAGCGGGTATGGCAGCAAGACGCGGCAGCAGATCTCTCGGCGATGTAATTATATTTATTATAAAGTTGTTCGGTTATATCATTTTAGGATTTGTAGCGCTTGCTCTTATTATTGCCCTGTTCGGATTCGGTATTGCTGCAATAGGCCTATTTCCTTTAAAGAGCTTTTTGCTTACTGAAGGCTGGCAGAACGCTTTAGCTTGGGGAACCCTGTTGTTCTTTATCATTGCGCCAATGATCGGTATTATTACATGGATAATCAGAAAACTAACCAGGGTGAAAAAGGGTAGCAAATTGCTGGGATTTTCATTTGCCGCTATGTGGACACTGGGTTGGGTGTGCATTATTTTACTGTTGTCTTCCGTTTCGAAAGACTTCAGGGCTTCTTCCAATATGAACGAACAGGAACTGAGTCTGGCAAACCCCGGTGTAAATTCACTGGAACTTACATCTGTTAAGCCGGGTCAGCGATTCAGCAGAAATACGTGGTTCACTATGGATCCTTTTGAAACTACCGGGGATGATACCGCTTTTGTAAGAAATGTAGAAATACATATTGCAAAATCAACTACTGACAGTTTTAAGGTTACGGTAATGAAATTTGCATCGGGCCGCACCAAAAGATATGCAGATACACTTGCTTCTCTGATTAATTTCAATCCGATACAGAATGACTCGGTGCTTATAATAGATAAGGCCATCGCCATAAACAAAACGGATAAATTTCGTAACCAGCGTGTGATCCTTACAGTATATGTGCCCATTGGCAAGCAGATAAAGGTGAATAAAAATGTGGGATGGCACGATAACGTGAAATTCGGCGGGCCGTGGAGCGATGACTGGAATAATGTGGAGTTTGAAAATAACGAGACCGGTTGGGAAGAGGGAGAATGGTATACCATGACAAAGGACGGGCTTTATACAGCCGATGGCAGACCCGCAAGCACTTTCAGATCTGAAGAATTTCGGATGGATGAAGATGGAATGAACTTCGAAGGCGAGAGAAACAGGGTTCGGATTGACAAGGATGGTATCATTATAGAAAATAATAACGGCAACGGCTCTTACCGTTATGACACGGTTACACCGCAAACTAAATTTGACACACTTAAGAACAATTTAAGAATTGAAGAGAAGCGTTACAGGGATTCATTAAAAAGGGAAAAAGATAAGATAGAAAAGCAATTGGAAAAGTTAAGTAAGGGAACGGGTGGTACAGCCTCACTGGATGTAGCGCTCCCCGGCCACGATCCGCTTATTTTTCTGAATTGATCTAAGTAGGTTAAGTTGAGGTTGAATAAAGATCCTGCCGAAAGGCGGGATTTTTTTGTTCCCTTCTATTACCTCACCCCTAACCCCTCTCCAAAGGAGAGGGAGTGCGAGTCGGCTATAAGATAATTTGAATGTTTACCTATTTCTTTCGCTTCGCCGGGTTCTTCGCGGCTTCCCTCTCCTTTTGGAGAGGATAGGTGAGTTTTTTTTCAATTACATTTGCCCCTCTAAAAACATTTGATGAAAAACACGCCCTTTTCCGAAAAACATATTGCTCTTGGCGCTAAGATGGCAGAATTCGCCGGCTTCAATATGCCCATTTCTTATACAGGAATAAATGATGAACATGCTGCTGTTCGCAACAGTGCCGGCGTGTTTGATGTAAGCCATATGGGCGAGTTTATGGTGAAGGGCCCCGAAGCGCTGGACTTAATACAACGCATCACCAGCAATGATGCATCTAAGCTTACCGCAGGAAAGGCCCAGTACAGCTGTATGCCTAATGCTGAAGGCGGTATCGTAGATGACCTTTTAGTTTATTGTATAGAAGAAAATATAACTTACATGCTGGTGGTAAATGCCGGCAATATCCAAAAAGACTGGGATTGGATAGTGCAGCATAATACCGGCAATGCAGAACTGATCGACATTTCCGATGATACCTGTCTGCTGGCTATACAAGGCCCTAATGCTACAAAAATTCTGCAGCCGCTTACAGATCATGATATCCTTAATCTAAAATATTACACTTTTGTAAAAGGGAAATTTGCCGGTGTAGATAATGTGCTGATTAGTGCTACGGGATACACCGGTTCCGGCGGTGTAGAGATCTATTTCGAAAATAAAGACGGCGCAGCAGAAAAAATCTGGGATGCCATTTTTGAAGCCGGGAAGGTTGCAGGGATCAAACCCATTGGCCTTGGCGCAAGAGACACCCTCAGACTGGAAATGGGTTTTTGCCTTTATGGGAATGATATTGATGATACTACCTCTCCCATAGAAGCGGGGTTGGGTTGGATCACCAAATTCACAAAGGATTTTAATTCAAAAGAAATTTTTCAGAAACAAAAAGAAGCCGGCACCTTAAGGAAATTAGTAGGCTTTGAAATGATGGAAAAAGGTATCGCAAGGCACGATTATGAGATCAAAGATTTTGACGGCAGCTCCATAGGCAGAGTTACATCAGGCACACAATCTCCCACACTCGGCAAAGCTATAGGCATGGGTTATGTAGATGCCAAATATGCACCGATAGGATCAGAAATATTTATAAAAGTGCGTACTGTTTTATTAAAAGCGGTGGTGGTGAAAATGCCATTTGTATAATTTTTTTCAGCAGTCCTTTTAAAGAACCATTTTCAGCAGAATACTCTTGAACAAACCCAACTTATTTACCTGCCTCTCTCCTGCATTGCTTCATCTCTATGATGTGAGCAACAGTATTGTAGTGATCATTGATGTGCTTCGTGCTACTTCTACGATTGCTACTGCATTACACAACGGCGCAAAAGATATTATACCGGTTGACAGTGTGCCGGACTGCATCAGGATAGGAAAAGAAATGGGTTGTATCACTGCGGGTGAAAGAGACGGGCAGGTTGCAGAAGGTTTGCAATACGGCAACTCGCCTTTTGAATATCCCGCAGAATTTATAGCCGGGCAAACGCTTGTACTTACTACAACCAACGGCACAAAGTTGCTTCACATGGCTAATTCCCG
>JBGTJG010000273.1:0-15550 GCA_041745235.1 Ferruginibacter sp.
ATGCTTTTATTAACTTGTGATAAGAAAATAAATAAATGTATTTAAGACTTCCTCTAAGAAACCATTTTATGAAAAGAATATTTGTTTATGCAGCCGTAATTGTTTCAGTAATGTTCACCTCATGTGAGGAGCACAAAGCCATTCCTGTTTCAGAGGTTCCTCCGGCAGCAGTTTCTGCCTTTAATGCGAAGTATCCCTTAGCAGCCAATGTGAAATGGATAACGGAAGACAAAAAAGGCAAAAAGATCTATGAAGCGCAGTTTCAATTGGAGAACCAGAATTTTGAAGCAGAGTTCGATGAAGCCGGCGGGTTTATATTGGAGCACTAGGACAACTTAAGTCCAAGATTGAGAGCGGTTTGAGATTCCCGGCTTGTGGATTACTTTTTATTCCTGCCATGCCATTTATTAATATGATGGCCAGGGTTTAAGAAGCTGAAACAGTCCGTGCTTTCCGCTTATTCCAAATAAGACCATAAGAAACCAACCTGGCTCCTATCAATACAATCCCAAACATGCTTATGTAAAAGATTTTCGGGAACAAATTTGGCCATAAAGAAATATTTGTTTACTTTGCAGCTCAAAGTGCTTTTAATGTATTCATATTTCCTGATCTCCTTTTGCAGGGTGAGGACGATTTTGGAAAACGACGTAAAATGTTTTCACACTGAACAAATCATTTACTTATACATAAAGACATGAAAAATTTGCTGTCCCTTCTCCTTCTCACAGTGGTATTTACGCACGGCTGCGAATTAGTGCCCCGTGTTACACCGGATGAGTGCACGGAAGAATGTACTGTAAAGGATATGAAAGTTTACTGTACAGATATCAGTACCGGTATACGAGAACAACTCCGGAGGATAAAAGTTCCCGAATAAGAAAACCACTATCGGGTGCAGGGCATTGCTATGAACCGGGAATAAGCGAAAATTGTTTTAGGCTCTAAGTTATTTTGCCTGAGCTGCTGATTGGATCATCTTCCGGAGAATTTTTGTATCCACGTCGCTGAGTTTATTTATATACAGACATCCTTTGCCGGTTTTATGCTTACCTAATTTTTGAAGTTCATCTTCAGCAGGCATATTGATCAGGTGTAATGACAAATTTGCTTTGCGGGGAGCAAATCCTATTTTAAACCAATCCACTTCCCTCCCTGTGTTCGGGCTTACGAATCTTACATTTCCAAAGCCAATCATAGAGCTTCCCCACATTTTGGGTTTCTGTTTAGTTGCTTTTTCCATCATCTTAATAATGATTCGGCTGTCCTCCTGCTGTTGCTCATCTTGCAGGCTCATGATATAATCTTCCGGATCTGAAGCAGTTTGTTTCGTTTTGATTATTGCAAGTTTTGCCACTGAAGAATTTTGAAGTTTGTTCTGTAATTATACAAATTTATACTTTCAGCGAGCCGCGAAATCCTCTTGCAGCATAATATGATTCTGCACCGTTGTGATAAATAAAAACTTTACCATAGCGGTAATCTCCGAATATCGCTCCGCCGAGTTTCCTAATATCGGCCGGGGTTGCAAGCCAGCTTGATGTTTTGGTATCAAGCTTCTCCCCTGCCGGTAAGCTGCTCTGCAATTCACGGTATTGCTCTTCCGACAGAATTTCAATACCCATTTCTTCAGCCATGCCTACAGCAGAGTTCGCAGGTTTATGTTCCTTTCTAGCGGCCAGTGCATGATGATCAAAACATACACTTCTGCGACCTTTAGGAGTTTCAGGAGAACAATCATAGAATACGATCTCTTCTTTCTTTGTATGGAAAGTCACTACATCTGGTTCGCCGCCTGTATTTTCCATAGCATGCAATGATTTCAACTTTACAGGTTGAGCCCTGAGGCGTATTGATATGTCCTGCCAATTTGCTTTGCTGTGGCGGTGCATATTTTTAAGGAATCTTGTCTCCAATGCGTTTAGAAGATCTTCTGTAGCCACCGATGATAATTTGCTTTTTTTGCCTGTACTGCTCGCCATGATAGGAAACGGGGTTGATAATTATAATTCCCTTCAGATCGTATCCTGAATGACCGGCTCAACTAATTTTTTCAATTTATCCATTGATTCCTGCCAGCCGAGATAACACATCTCTACAGGTATGGCTGCAGGAATGCCTTCCTGCGTGATGGAAAGATCCGTACCCACAGAAACTTTTTTTAAGCGAACAGTTGTGATCATTTCCCCCGGCAGATCAGGATCATCAAATTTATCTGTGTATTTCAGATATTCATTGGGAATGATTTCCAGGAAAGTTCCGCCGAATGATTGACTGTGTCCTGTAGAAAAATCAGTGAACGACATTTTATAAGTTCCGCCGGTATTAAGATCAAACTTCTGTACTGAACATAAATAGCCGTAAGGCGGCAGCCAAGTCGACATTGCATTCGGCTCCGTAAACGCCCGAAATACTTTTTCAGGTGAGGCTTTCAGTACTCTGTGTAACGATAAGCTGTTGTCCATAATAATTTATTTAAAGCTAAAATCTGTTCAGATGTTACCATCGGTGAACTTGTTTATTTATCATTTATGCCCTTTCCTTTTAAAATAAAACGGAGAGACTTTTCAATCCGGGCTTCCCTTGTGGCTGATTGTTTGGCCGCAGAGAAATGCAGGATGTAACCCCTTTGCCGCCCGGGGGTGAGGGCATAGAATGCTGTATTCAACGCCTTTGAGGCTTTTAATTTCTTTTCAAATTCTGCAGAAATTTCATATGCGTCTGTTTTTTTCAGTTCTACTTTCAACCCGGCTTTCTCCACTTCGATAGCTTCATAGATATAAGCTTTAATCGTTGTCTTTAATTTTCCGGTTTCCTTCGCATCAGTGAAACGCAACTGGCGTGCTGCCTGTACATTTTTTGTTTGTTGAATCAGAAGGCCCTGCGGATCATTCAATAATGCTCCTTTAAAAAATAATAAGGCACAATACTCTTTGAATACATGAATTAATACAATGTTCTTTTTATCATACTGATAACAAGGAACACCCCATTTTAATTCTTCGGTGAGCCCGCAGTCCAGAATGACAGATCGTAATTTACTCATCGCATCCTGAAAGCGAGTTGCTTTATTAAAATAAAAATCAACCTTAGGATTCATGAGATTATTTTGTGCTTTTAGCGCCTATTTTAATCCCAAGCTTTTCAAATTCTATGTCATTAGGTTCCCATAATTCCAGTTTGTTACCTTCGGGATCCATGATGTGAACAAATTTGCCGTATTCTACTGTTTCAATTTTATCAGTTATTGTTACACTGTCTTTTCTGAGCTGAGCAACCAGGCCTTCCAGATCTGCAACCCTATAGTTTATCATAAACTCCTTTGCTGAGGGTTCAAAGTATTTCGTCTTTTCTGTAAACGGGCTCCATTGTGAAAAACCCTTTCTAGTGGAATCTGCACCCTGATACCATTCAAATACGCTTCCGTATTGATTTGTATTTAAACCGAGGTGTTTTTTATACCATTCTCTTACTTTTTTCGGATCCTTACATTTAAAAAAAATGCCACCTATCCCTGTAACTTTTTTTACTGCAGGCGGCTCAGGTGTAATAAATGTTATCAGGGACCGAAACGCAAATCCAAGTGCGAACGTCGTGACTAATAAAAAGGTAAAAAATAATTTCTTTTCCATTTTGTAATTCTTAAAGTTGAACAATTATTAAGGTATAATAAGTTTTTTTTGACGAAAAAAGTACAAGTTATTAAAAGTTTAAACGCGTTTACAGAGCGGATGATTTTGTGGCATTCTATCACTTATTCCCTTTCAATTCCTTCAGCCTGTTTTTAGCCTCTTCACTATGCGGGTTCAACAACAGCGTTTTCTCATAAAATTTAATCGCATCAGTTTTTCTGTTCAAAGCCAAATAGATATTTGCCAGCGTTAAAGCCATAAAGTCCCTTTCCGGAAAAGCTGCCACATTATTTTCTGCAATTATCCGTGCATCATTCAATCTTTTCAGGCTGAGCAATTTTTCACCGAGATAATACATCTGCACCCAATCAGTATAATACTTTGCAGTGTCTTTGCTTATAATTTTGTATTCTGTCACTGCTCTGTTTGCTCCCATTGCAGCAATGAGGGTTTCCATTTTTTTATGGACTGGTTCTTTTATAACAACGGGTTTGTTATAAAGTACCTTCAACAAGTTTTTTGTAATGCCAAAAAAATCAGTTGGTGCACTGTTGCATAATATTACGATCATGCTGTTCGTTTCCGGTATTCGAAGGAAAAACGAAATGAAACCTTCAGTGGAACCAAGGTGGTAATTTGCAAAAACACTGTCGGTATTCGTGTACCGGAAATTCTGATTGAACCAGCCGTAGCCGTAGCGTGCAGGTCTCATACCCGGTGTGAACATTTCTTTAGTAAGTTCCTTATTCAGTAATTTATTTTCGGCAAGTGCTGAATGAAATTTATATAGGTCTTCAACAGTTGTATAAATATCACCGGTCCCCATGGTATTGGATTGGTCACGGAAATCTGCGCTTACAAAATTTCCGAAACCGTAGTCATACCCCGAGGCTCTTTTAGGTACTATCTGCGTATGGAGGTAAGAACCAGAATTTTGCATCCCGGCCTTACTGAATATCTCATCCCGCATGGCCTGCGCATAAGATTTTCCCGTTACCTTTTCAATGATATGCCCCAATGTAAAATAACCCCAGCTGCTGTACAGGTAACGGCTGCCGGGTATAAAGGCAAGAGCAGAGTCCGTGTACACTTTCAGATAATCTTCCCTGCTAAAACTTTGCCGACTGATCCGCGGGAAGAAATCTTTAATAATATCATAATTTGGCATACCGGATGTGTGGCTGAGCAATTGTTTTATGGTCACTTTTGCCGCCGGTTTGTCTTTAAACTCCGGCAAATAATCTTCAACAGTTTTATCTAGCCCGAGGAGTCCCCTTTGTGTCAGTATCAGCATCAATGTGGCTGTGATAGGTTTTGAAACAGACCCGATCATGAACTTTGTCTCCGGCGTGTTTGGAATATTCCATTCCCTGTTGGCTAACCCGAAAGCATCTTTGTAAATTACTTTGCCGTTTTCCGCTACCAGAACTGCACCGTCAAACATGTTGTAAGCGTGGTAGGTTTTCATGATCGCAGAAAGCTTGTCTTTTTTGCTTTGAGCATAAATGCCCTGTGCAAAAACACACAGCAGAACTATTAAAATTATTTTCCTATTGGGCATACTCAAATGTATTATAATCTGCGGCTTCTCATTGTATTATTGCATCCCTTTAGCATCGCTGTTGCTTCATAGGCACATTAAGGTCAAGCCTGAAGGTGTGACGTGATATAGATTTCTGTGTAAGCGGGAGATGAGAAACGACCTGCTTTATTTGTTCTGCCTGATCATCTTCAATGAAAACCACCCAAGTATTAAAATGATCACACCCATGATCATCCACAACCAGCCTCTGTTTTTAAATAAGGCATCTGTTTCAGAACTCTCCGACCGTGATAATAATTGCTCCTCTCCTAATGCTAACTCCGCTGGTAGATCCGGTATTTTAGCTGCAAATCGTTCTATGTCATAATTTGGCTTTGTAACGAATGCATTGCCATATGCAAGGTAGAATGAAGCCTGTTCATTGAAACGTGCAATTAATTCATGCTCATAACCCTCCACTTCAACCGAATCGATATGTAACGGATTGTTATCCTCATTGTCAATAATGATATTAAATTTTTGGAGAATGGTACTGCTGACCACAAATTCATTTTTTTTCAAAGAATTTAATGTTCCTGTGGTCAGCAGATTGAAATTATATTTCCATCCCATGTCCGTCTTAACGCTATCGGTAACATAGTTCAGAGTCGCCCGCCGATAGTAATCAAAACTATCTTTTACATAAATCTTTAATTTTGCGATGGAGAGTGCAGCATGTAAATCAACGTCAATAAGGGTTTGGCCGGCCTTCCTGTCTTCCGTGATTTTAATTGTACGAATTACATGCTTTTTAGACTTAGCCGTAATATTCTCATCCAAACTTATTTTGGCAGACAGCAATTCAGGCCTCTTATCAGTGTCAATGAAGAACCTGTAATACTTATACTTCGAATCAGGGAACAGGACCTTTGTGAATTTAAAATCGGTAAGTTTATTTTTGATTGACAGCACCCTGTAATCCTGAAGAAGGGAGAACCATGCCTGCCCGTTTCCGCTACCCTCCAATCCTATTCTCCAGTCAAAATTTTCCTGTTTAAAATTAAGTTCAATATTATTTACAGCCGTTTCTTCAGGCAGCTCGAGAGTGAAATAAAACCCCTTTTCATTTACTGACACATTGATCAGGTTAAAAGCCACCTCCTTTTCCGGGCTTTTCCCCGGCCCGGGCTTAAGAATATACGGCACCTGTATGGTGTCCCGGCTTTTTGTGACGCCTATTATCCTGATATCCGAAAGGTCAGTTTTGATCTTATTAAAAATATCATCAGGCAAAATCAGTTTGTGCCATTGATCCGTAATTCCGGATATTTTCCTTTTATATTTAAACTCGTTTGCCTGCCCGAAGCCGGACGAGCAAAAGACCATAAAAAGGTACAGGAGTTTGATCTTAGCTTTCATTTTCGCCTGATATAAGAAACTTGTATTTGTTATATAAAAATGAAATGATCAAAAGCAAAACGCCAAGAGATACAAAAACGATCGTTTTAGCAATGGTATCCAATCCTGCAATATCATAGAAAAACAGCTTGATAAGCGTTACGCCGAAAAGAGCAATGGCACCGATACGAAGGTGTTTTTTCTTTTTCCAAATGCCTAATGCTATAAGCAATAATGCATACACTCCCCATAGAATGCTTAAACCGAGCTCATAAGATTGTGTGAATTTCATGATCTTCATCCAGGTTATCAATTCACTCCCCGCAACACATAAGACGGATAAATGAAGCATAAAATCAAATGTGATATTGAAATGCGGTGAAACAGGTTGTATAAACTTCCGGTTGAGGGCCTTATAAATTGAGACGAGTAAAAGCCCAAGCAGTGCAAAGGATATATACCTGATGCCGATATTAAAGAAGCCGGTGTTATAATATTTAGCATGCTCCGGATGAAGATAATTTTCATTGAGCTCTGCCAGCACGTTCAGTCCCTGTATCAGGAAATGTAACACGAGAAAACCGCTGATACCCGTAATTATCAATCCTAAATTTCTGTTCTTTATTTTTTTGATATTGATAAAGGATAAAAGAGCGACAAATAAAAGCGTGTAATTAATTATCCATACTGTTTTAAAATTCATCAGATCAATGTTCATAAAAAAATCCGAGAACCCCTGCCCTGCATTTTTTACAACTATTTCTGAAGCTAAGTATCGTCTGGTCCAATAAGCTGAGATTTCCACTCTGAAAGCATAATACACAGCAATAATTAAAATAGCGGGAATGGCGAAGGCCATTATTGTGCGTATACGTGAAGACAGCACAGGAGCAGGATACTGTTTGTTACGCTGCAAATAATTTATAAAAACAAAAGATACTATAAATAAAACGGAGGTTAAAAAATGAATATTGAAAATTGGTGTAAGCTGATCATCCGGGTGATTTGAGTAACCGGAATAATCTAATAGCCAATCATGCACTATGCTGAACAGCGCCAGGAACATCAGAATGTAGGAGAGCTTTTCATAGACCGGGATCAATTTAGTTCTCCCGAGCCAAAACAGTAATGCGGCTTCACCTGCCCATAATAATGTTACCCAATTCCCGTCTAACTGAACCGGGATGGCTATTGTAATGAAGACCAAGACCAACCCTGATACCAAAAAAAACAAATGCCGATCTGCCAGCTTCTGTTTATAAAGGATAGCCGATACACAAAAATGTATAATTGCATTTGCAACAGTAAATGCGCCTAATAATTGTGCTCCTGTTTTATCAGTAGATAAAATGGCATAGCCGAGGCCGTAAAAAATGAAAGAATTAGTGAGTAATAATATAATGTCGGCCTGTTCAAACTTTTCCTTTTTAAGCAACTTATAAGCAAGAAATATCCCATAGAAAGTTGCAAAGTAGACGGAAAGGAAAAGTAAGGATAATGAAAAGTGCTCAGCGGTTGTGAACTTATCAGCAAACCAGGAATAAAATATGAGCCAGGTAAGTATAAATGATGCATAGTAAAGCGGCTTCCAATATCTTTTAAAAGCTATAAAAAGAATACCGACATTAATAATGGCAATGTAAGTGAAAAGTACAGCCACATTACCCGAACCGTTACTCAATAAAAAAGGCACAGCATATGCGCCAACCAAACCAATATGCGCTATAACCTGTTGGTTGTAGTTAATGGCGGCAATTACAGTAAATGCGGTAAAAACAACCATGAGCGCAAATGCAAAAGCTTGCGGGATAAGGCCATAGAAACTGTATGCAGAATAAGTAATGAAATACAAAATGGCTATAGCCCCGCTCACTAAAACTGCTGAGTAATTTTTATAATTCTTTTTCAGTTTTATACCGAAGCCCAACAAACTCAGGCCGGTCAGATAACCCAGTATGATTCTTGTAAGCGGGCTTATCAACTCGTGTTCAATTGAATATTTGGCACCTATTGCCACACCGATCACGGTAATGGCGATCCCTATTTTATTGATGAGGTTTTCGCCTATGAATTTCTCTAAGTCTGATTTTATTTTAGGAGATGCTGCTGCACGATGCGCATTGTTTTGCTGCTCTTTGGTTTTTTCCCGGTGCGCATTTAAAATGGATCTTACGTTATCCCCTTCGGTATTCGCAGAAGGTTGAACGGCCATCACCACTTCCTCTATTTCATGCTTAAACCCCGGATCTTCTTTTGGGGATGAGTACTTCAACAGGTTTATCTCCCGGCGCAATTCATTGATCTCTTTTAAAAAAACTTCCTGCCTTTGCAACAATGCTTCAAGTTTGCCAATAAGCGGAGTAATCCTGTCCTCATTTTCTGCCATGCGGTTGGTAGTAGTTTGGTAGAGAGCACATATTAAAGATAAAAACTGAAATGTGAACCTGTATTGCCCTACCGGGGAGAACGTACTACAGCTGCTTATGGGAATTAGAGCTGAAAGAAACTAATGTTTATCGGAAAATACAGGTGAGTCCGCTCCACATATCGGTCATTTTTGCATGCTTTCCCGCGCCATCGAAAATACCATACAGGCCGGAGGAAGTTGAAAACTCGTAGCCAAGGCTCGTCTTATTTACTTTGATGGTGTAAGCAGATTCCATTTCCTGACGTGAAGAGCCGATACCTATCCCCGCCATTGTTGTAAGCTTTTGTACATTGCCTGCAACCTTACCGAGATACCAACCGGCAAACTGCCATTCTTTATTTGATCTTTGTTCTTTAAAAATTAAGTTCAATCCGTTTTTCCAAACTGCCATTTTTAAAGGGCCGGCGCCGCACTCACCGTTTATCCCGATGGATGAAACCTTTGTTTGCAACACGTTATTTATTGTTTCAACTGTTTCCCCGAGCGGTTTACCAAGAGGTATTTCCCGGGTAGAGCCGGTTTGGCTGTTGACCAATTGAAGGGCATTGGAAGTAAGCGCCAGGTGATAAGGTGATACTATATTGGCGGTGGTATCAATAGCTATCTCTTTTCGGAAACTGTCCTCATTACCGGCTACAGGTTTTACTTCTGTAGGTTTCTCAATAATACCGGCGTTTGTAATTTCCTGATTTTTTTCCGGAGTATTCTGACAGCTGCAAAGAAAGACGGATAAACAAATAATACCGGCTGTTAATTTCATAATCTTATTTATTTAATTCCCCAAAGGTTCATTTAAACAGGCGACATCCACGCCGTTTAATTGTGTACGGTCATTGCGGTAAGCTTGCAGATGTAAGAAAACTTGCCGTATACGATGCTATGAATGTTATAATTGAAGCAATAAAATATCGCCGGTCAGCAATTCCCTTGTATTTTTTCTTTTTCAGCATTAACACATGATAACAGGCGGTCTATAAGAGGTTCAGTACTATTTAATTTTAACTGAGTAAGTATATTAAACATTTCTTTTTGTATCAGCCTGTCCTTTTTGCCATAGTCCCAGATTGGCAAAATTGTGTCTGCAAACATTTCTCCGAATGATTTTTCATGCACTTTTACCCTGATGATACCGTCCTCATCTCTTAAATGTACTTCCGGGAAATGACCCTGCCTGAAGGCCAGTAAATCTCCCAGCGCATGTAAGCTGATAACTGCAGTTCCCGGATCATTAATTCCCGGGCTTAATGCTTTCACAGCAATTTCCATTAAATGGCTAAACCCATAGAAATAACCCGTACTGATTTGCTGCCCCCTGTGAATGTTAATAAGGACATGAAGCTTTTCTTCAAAATTATCAGGTAAACTTTCACTGAAACTCACCGATAAAATCGGCGTTCCTTTGATCAAATAAGTCCCCACAGGTTGAAGAAAAGCCACACTTACATTTTCCTTTTTACAGAGGGATATCAAACCGTTTTTTTCAAAGCCCTGATACAGCCCTGATTTATAAGACAAAATTTTAATTGCTTCCGACGCATCCGGAGTAAATACTTCGTCCCCTTTCAACAGGCATTTTTTATTCATCTCCGCTTTTGTACTGTCATAAATTCTATGAATAATAGTTTCAAACTTTACAGAATCAGTTATGTAATGAAGAAAATAAATAAAAAGAAAAATATCTGTAATAGTAAAAGCAATAAGTAAATATGTACTTATAGCCGGTACATAAATGCCGGAATTTATATCCCTTATTGTACTGAGCAGAAACAGCGCATACACAATTGTGCCGATATAGAAACCCAATACTATCTGTTGAAACCTGTTACCGATCAGCTTACCTAAAATTCTGTTGCTCATCTGAGAAGCCGCCTGATTAAGCAGGATCATTACCATACTGAAACTAAATACAGCAAGAGATAAAATACCGCCTACTATGGCAGAACAAATGCTCCTGGCAGTGTTTGCATCTTTGAGGCTGAGCCAATGGAGGTTTGATTTAATATTTTTACCGGTGGCAGAAAAGTCAAACTCAACCATGGCAAAGGACAACAGCAAAAAGATTATTGCAATGACAGCCGGCAGAAAGGCTATACTGTTAACTACTTTATTAACCGTAACCTTTACCCATTTAATTACAACCTGCTTCATGTAGAATCAATTAATTAATATTTAAAAGAGTTAATAACCCCTCATTTCACAGAAACAAACATTGAAATTGAAAGAAAGTTGCAACCCAAGTTAAATAAAATGAATAGTATCCTGTAATATAACTGAACATGCCTGCCTATTTACAAAGAACTGAAAGAGCAGCTATTTACCCACATTGTATAATCTCCGGTTTTTTTTTAATTGATACTGCTTTTTATGATCAACAAAAAAAGCTTCAGAGAGCGATTTATTATTGAGGGCACAGATAGCTTATGCGCTTACTGATGCTGCATATCTGAGCCGGGATCTCTGCGCTGTGTTTAATTGGCATATCTGCTGTAAATGGGAAAGTAAAGATTTCGATTCAAACATGATCGGCAAAATAAAAGGCATTAACCGGACTCAGGAACTGATGATACTGAAAAATTATTGAAACAACTGCTTTCCCAATTCTTTGTCATGTCCGTAAATGTCATCAGCAAAATGTAAAGCGCCTTCTTTATCTACCCAGGCCGTAAAATAAGTGATGAAAACAGGAACAATTTTATTTAACGTCACCCATTTTTCTTTACCGCTGTTCATTGCTGCCTTAATTTTTTCATTAGTCCATTCCGTTTGGTTTCGCAGCAGGTATACCGCCAGATCAAAAGGCTGTTGGAGGCGTATGCAACCATGGCTGAAGGCCCTGTCCTGACGGTTAAAAAGGGTTTTAGACGGGGTATCATGAAAATAAATATTGTAGTGATTGGGAAAAATAAATTTTACTTTGCCAAGCGCATTTGCCCCGCCCGGCTTTTGTCTTACAATGGGCAAGCCGCCGCTGTAGCCGGTAACCTCCATATTTTTTCTTGCCAAATACCTGCTGCTTCGATTCATACCCGGCAGTATTTCATTTCGTACAATGCTGCGGGGAATGTTCCAGTACGGGCTGAAAACAATAAATTTTAATTCATCTGAAAATATAACAGACCGGTTTGCGGCTTTACCTACGACAATATTCATCCCTAAAACTTCTTTGTGGTTTTCCACTACATGAAGCCTGTATTCCGGAATATTTGCTGAAAGATAATCCGCCGGTGCTGCGGGCATCCATTTCATTCTCTCAAGATTGATAAGGATTTGTTTTATGCGGTCTTCTGCCGGCACATTCAGCTTTTCGATGAATTTATTATCAATGATGCCATCAGCAGTTAGTCCAAACCTTGCCTTAGTAAGTGCCACAGATTTTGCAAAGGAGTTTGTATATACTGAAGAAGAATCTGCAGCCGGGTAATTATCCGTGATTTGCAATCTCTTTTTTATAGCTGTAATAATTCGGTTATCATCGCCGGGTTTAAATTTCTTTTTTGAATTTTCTATCGCCTGCCAACCCCCGGTTTGCTGTATAGATCGATAACGGAAAACTTCTTTTTGCAACAATTGAAATTCCTTAGTGAAAGGCAAACCTTTGCCGGAGCCGGATAATAAACTATCCAGCATAGCAAGCGGTTGTAATTTGCGCCTGGGTATATGCCATTGCACTGCTTCCGGGTCCACTTCAGACCCATAAGCATTTTGAACATAATTGAAGAAATGCTTAGTGAGCCTCAGTTCTGTGATTATAAGCGTATCCCTGCTTAATGAGTATGTGCTGTCATCGCCTAAGAGCATGGCCATCTGCTTATGCAATTGTGCATCATATATACTGCTGTCGCCGGTATGCATTATTGCTTTTTCATGAGCATGCCAAAAGCCTTGTGCCTGCAAAGTAGGGCCGTTTTCATCAAACCACGCAAAGCTGTAATTACGTGCATTATAAAAATTTCGAAGTTGGGAAGCCAATGTATCGGAATCAGTTTCCTGCTGAATAAAGGTTTCCAATGCTGTACTATCCATAAACAGATCCGAATATGAATTAGCAATGGTAATGGTTTTATCGCGGGGTATTATCGGAATTGCGTTATTCTCATTCGCACAGGAAGCAAGCGTACCCGGAGCAGCAACTAAAATGATAAGAGACAAAAACTGAATAAGTATAGTATGTTTAACCATGGGACATAAATATGGGGGCATTTGTTTTTTCGAGAATAATATTTGAAAGGCTTTTTTTGTCGGTGGCTGCATTATTATCGTCCGAAAAAACCCGGGTACCTTTATCTGAATATTTCAGGCCTGATATCAATAAACAGAATATCACAGCATCTTCCTTACAAGTGATTTCAATAGCAAATTTCATAGCATTCGGATACATTGTAATCATTATTTATAACCATTAGTTTTCATAACAGCTTCGGATTAATCAAATTGCTCATCTCTTTAAAGGTAACTTAAATAAAACTGCTTCATCTTCATTAAGGGTTAATTTTACACTTCCGGAATGAGTCTTATAAATTATGCGAAACAGGCATTAATTCATTTTATAATTCACCCGCAGCTAAAATATGAGCCTTATTGATTGTGTGCGGCGTATCTGTGCGGTCCCATAAATAATTGGGAGCAGGGTTTTATAAGCAGCGGAAAATTCCGCTTAATATATTTGATATGAATGAAATATTAAAGCGCATCGAAGTATATTACCACAGCTTTCTCAAGTCTATACCGCAGGTATTATTAGCGATAATTATTGTGGTTATCGGTATTCTTATAGCCGGCAAACTCACCGCGCTTTTCCAAAAACAGATAAGAAGAAAATCGCATGATCCGCTGATGAGCCTTTTCCTCGCAAAAGCAATAAAACTTATTTTTATTATTGCGGTAATTATGATCTCGCTGAATATAGCCGGGCTGAGCGGGATAGCTTCGGCAATAATGGCCACAGCCGGCGCATCTGCTATTATACTCGGGTTCGCCTTTAAAGATATAGCAGAAAATTTTTTAGCCGGCATTATTCTCGCCTTTAACCGCCCTTTTCATATAAATGATACGGTGAAGATTGAAGATATTTTCGGCAAAATAAAATCTATGGAATTCCGATACACAAAGATCACCACTTTTGACGGCCGTAATGTCTATATCCCTAATTCTGACATCTTAACCAAACCCGTTTATAATTATACCGAGGACGGCTTTTTTCGTGCTGATTTTATAGTGGGCATTGCTTATGAAAATGATATAGAGAAAGCAAAAAAGATAATTATGGCCTGCATTAATGAAGACGCTGAAATTATTCAGGATGAAGTACACATTAATTTTGTGGCCGAGGATGAACTTGCTGCCAGTACGGTAAATCTTAAAGTATTTTTTTGGGTAGATACGGACGATTTCAGAAGAGGAACGCTCATCACAAGAGGAAGGCTTATGCAAAGTGTAAAGAGAAGTCTAGAAGCATCCGGCTTTAATCTCCCTGCCAATATAACTGAACTTAAATTTTATGAAGGTTCCGGCAGTTTTCCTGTAAGGCAGATCAATAATGATGAAAATAGGATAGAAAAGATATAGTAGTGCTCTTATCCCTCCTGCTTATCCGATAATTATATTAATGATGTCTTTCCCGCGATGGGTCATTTTCTTCCTTATAACTTGTGCACCTATGGAAAATTTTAAAGGTAAGGCCCGTGAACCCGGGATATGGGCTTGGTTCTTGCAAGTTCATCAACTATAATATCCTTTTAACTCCAATGTGCGTGCGTTTCTTGTTGCGCCCGGTCAAACATGAAACTCTTCATTAAACATATGGTAAGCCTTCGCTGCAAAATTGTAGTAAAGGCTTTATTGGAAAGTATGAGCCTTCCATTTAAGGTAGTGGAACTCGGCGAAGTGGAGATTGAAGATTCACTTTCTGGTGATAGATATAACGAGCTCAGCCGAGCATTAGCAAAATTTGGTTTTGAACTCATGGAGGATAAGAAAAGCATTCTTATAGAAAAGATAAAAAACTTTATTGTTGAAATAATTCATTACACCGATGAACAACCCTTGCTTAATTTCTCGAACGCCTTAAGTGAAAAGCTTGGTTACGAATATAATTATTTGTCTAATCTTTTTTCAGAAGTGAAGGGTATTACAATAGAGCATTACATGATCTCCCATAAAATTGAACGGGTAAAAGAACTCCTGTTCTATGATGAGTTATCACTCACAGAAATTGCTCATAAACTGCACTACAGCAGCGTCTCCCACCTTTCTAACCAATTTAAAAAAGTAACCGGCCTCACGCCCACATTCTTTAAAAGTATGAAGCACAAAAGGCTTACAGGCAGGGGTAAATTGTAATCCGTATCAGTAAATTATGTAATCTTTTAGGCTAATGATGTAACAATATTTTCCGGCTTTGGGCCGTGATTTGTTGATTACCCTTTACATGAAAAGCAATGAACGCGGTGATACCGCAGAGTTGGAGAAATCTAAGGCCTGCATTCTGGTTGAAATTATCGAATATGTACCTAACGCCGTTCTAAGTAAAACCATTTTAAAAAAGACCACGGGCAACATAACTGTTTCTTC
>JBGTJG010000274.1:0-6313 GCA_041745235.1 Ferruginibacter sp.
AATAATTTGCCCGTAGTCTTATCAAAACCATCGAGTAAGAAGAGATACCTGTCTTTAGTTCCTTTACCGATAAACAGGGCCGAGGCGGAATCTACCGAAGTGAGGTCTTTATCCAGATAATATTTATGACTGTAAGTTTGGGAGAATGCACAGGCGCTGACAGTAAAAGAGACGAGTATTAATAGGGCAGTTTTCATAAGCAGATTCTGATGGTATCAAAGGTACTGCGATAATTTTTATTTCACATGCACCGCAGGAAATGGAAATAATGTACATCAAATTGGTCACAGATCTAATAGCCGGCTGTGCTCATGTCCAGATATATTGTTTTATGTGTAGAGACAAAGTCTCTCTTTTATTTTCTATCCGCAGAGACGGCTTCGCCTTAACTCAACGGATAGAAAAGACCCCGGGAGGGTCTTTGATTAACTTTACGGACAGATGGGGTTTTAAGACGTTTGGTATAAAATTTTATATACAATGTGCAAAATTTCCCCGTAAATAAATAAGCATTTGTATGACCAGAAAGATAGCGCTGATTGGTGGCGGCCCTGCAGCATTATTCATGTATAAAAAACTGATTGAAAATAGTTATGAAGAAGCCTTAGACATAATCATTTACGAAAAAAATAATCAGCTTGGTGCAGGTTTCCCGTACAGCAATGTTGGCGCAATGCAGGAACATATTACAAATGTTTCGGGTAATGAAATTCCCAAGCTTCCTCAATCTATGAAGGAATGGGTAGCTGCTGCAGATCCGGTTGTTTTGAAGCCTTACAATATAAACAGCCAAAACTTTAATGATTTTAAAGTAGTGCCCCGGTTACTTTTCGGCATTTATTTACAGCACCAGTTTGAGCTGCTCATTAAGCAAAGTAAAGTGAATAACATAAAAACCACTGTTTGGTATAATACTAAAGTGGAAGATATTATATACGATGAAGCAACATCTCTTTCTGCAATTTTGGATAGCAAACAAAAAACCACTGAAGTAAATGAAGTGGTAATTTGTACAGGCCATGTTTGGCCAAAAGTGAATGAAGGAAAGGTACAGGGATGGTTTGATTCTCCTTATCCACCCCAAAAATTAAAGCAAATATTTAGTGCGCCTATAGCAATAAAAGGCGCATCACTTACCGCAATAGATGCTATACGAACGCTGGCACATGCAAACGGAGAATTTACTCATAATGAAGACAGCACTTACAGTTATAAAGTAAATGAAGAGAGCAAAGGTTTTTCAATTGTGCTGCATTCATTACATGGTTACTTACCTGCCGTTCGCTTTCATTTAGAAGATAAACACCTTACGCCCAAAAATTTTATTGAAGAGAAAGATGTACCCGAATTAAAAGAAAAATACGGCGGGTATATACCATTGGATTTTATCTACAAAACCAACTTTATTGATCCCTTAAAATTGCAGGACCCTGCTTTGTACAATATCATCAAAGATTTTTCTATAGAAGAATTTGTTGCTTACATGTTTAAAGACAGGGATAACCATAACGGGTTTGATCTGTTAAAACAGGAATACAAAGAAGCGGAAGAAAGTATAGAAAACAGAACATCTGTTATATGGAAAGAAACTTTGGGCACATTAAGTTACGCCATGAATTATCCTGCAAAACATATGAGTGCCGAAGATATGTTGCGGTTAAAAAAAGTATTGATGCCGCTTGTTTCTTTGATCATTGCATATGTACCTCAAAGTTCGTGCAGGGAGTTGCTGGCTTTGCATGAAGCGGGAGTTATCAGTTTAATCGCGGTAGATGAAAACAGTGATGTACAACCTGCAGAAACCGGTGGTGCTGATTATTTTTACGATAAAGAAAAAACAGCCAAAGTTTATTTTAAAATTTTTGTAAATGCTATCGGGCAGGGCGCTATGCAGCTGCACGATTTTCCGTTTGAATCATTAAAGAACGATGAAGTAATAAGTTCCGCTTATTTACATTTTAAAGATGATTCGGCAGCAGAAGAAGAAATAGCAAAAGGAAATAAACTTGTTGTACCGGCAGCTACAGACGGTTATTATTTAAAAGTGCCGGGTATAAATATTAACGATCATTTCCAGGTGCTTAATAAATTCGGTGCTTTTAATCCGAATATATTTATAATGGCTGTGCCTTTTATCGGCGGGTTGAACCCTGATTTTTCCGGCCTGGATTTTTGTGATACGGCATCTGAAAGAATTGCAGAAACTATTTTTAAAAACACAAGTTTTGCCGGTGAAAATACAGTGAGCGAAGTTTCAGAAATTTAAACACAGTTATTATTCATGCATCCATTTGTGTACTTTGGACGGGACATAGTATCCCAAATGAAATTTGTCTTCCTCTGACCGGTGAGCTTCCGCAACAATGTGTAAAGCATATTTATTTTTAATTTCATCAGGAAGTATGTCTTCTATATTGTGAAAGTCATCCACATCAATTCCAAACTTATCATCTATATGAGACGGTGCACCTTTAAAACCTGTATGCTTGTAAAAAGCGGTTGATTTTGCATACTTTAAAGCCGCGGCTTTATCCGGCGCAGCAACGATCATTTTATAATGAAATTCCTCAAATTCATGTTGTTTGTATCCGCCTAAATTTATAAAAAATAATTGTGCATCATTGGTAAAATCAGTTCCTTTTTCTACAACAGCTATTTTGTAGCCGTTTGTATGCGTAACAGTACGCCATGCATCAAAATGTAAGCCCGCTGCAGCTTCCGGCCAAAACGCTCTTGCCTGCGGTATAATTTCTTCCATGTTTTTTGCTATTGAAAAAAATACATCGTGCTGTTCAATATTTCTGCCTTTTGGTGTACACCCTACCAGTACCATAAATAATTTTACCATTAATTAGTTTTATTGAATAGGGAATAAAGTTAAGTGAGAATAGCTTTTTATGTAAAGTAAGCATGCAGCTCCCGGAAAGAATGAAATATTTCTGCTTAAAAAATTCTTTTATTTTCAGCCGTACAAACGGCTGCGCCTTAACTCATCGGATAGAAAATGCGCTTGGAGGGTCATTGATTAACTCTACGGAAAGATGGGGATTGTTTATAAATCTCTCTTTACTTTCAAATCGGTGGTTAGCTTCCTGAAATAAAAAGTAAAAGAAGAATCTTTCAATTCTGCATCAACCCAATCCTTTACATCTGCATCAGTGAATTGAGTACGATAGCATTTTAAAGATTCAAATAATTTTTGCCTGTCAGCAACTGAATATTTTATTCTTACGTTAAGGTATTCTTTATCTGCATAATTTAAAGACGTCATATTCCCCTGCGGAATGCTCACGATCTTTTCTCTAAGCCAGCCTATATAGTACAACGGATATTTTTCATACCAACCCTTTTCCCTTAATATTACTTCTGTAGTGATATCACTTATGGCCCGGTGATCCGGATGGCCCGTGTCACCATCCGGACCGAAGGTTATGATGAGGTCAGGATTTATATTCTCTATTTGCGATTTCAACTTTTCCTTCAGACCCTTAGTTTGTTTAAAATATTCACCCAAACCTGAAACAATACCCATCCCATCATGAAGGCCTAAAAAAATGGGTGGTTCTATACCCAGTACTTTACTTGCACATTGTGATTCTTTTTGTCTTTCTGCAGCCAATGAATCCCCCGCAGGGAAAAGGGTATGAGCTTCTACACCGTATCTGCCATCGCATGCGATAACGAGGTACACTTTATTTTTTGCACTTGCATATTTTGCCAGTATCTGAGCTACAGCGGCTTCGTCGTCCGGGTGAGCGAGCACAGCCATAATTATTTTTGCTTTAAACGGCAGATTAAAACTTGTCGCAAAAAACACGAACAGAAGAAGTATCAAACTTTTCATATGATTAAATATATTCGAATGTACAACTTGAGAAATAAAATGAGCGGGAAGGATTTAATTAATATTAAGGGCAGCTCTGTAGTAAATTGCCGCGACAAATTCTCTCTTTTATTTCCGGCCGAGACACCGCTTTGCCTTAACTCTACGTATAGAAATGTGCTGGTAGGGTCTTTATTTAACTCTACGGACAGATGGATAAAAACAGTATTTTTATTTTAATGGAACAATCTTATGCAGGGGAATGGCCACAATTCTTTACTGCCACAATTCAGGATTGGAAGGGCTTATTAAAGGAAGATAAATACAAGCAGATAATTATTGATGCACTGAAATTTCTTGTGGCTGAAAATAAAATAACGCTTTACGGATTTGTGATCATGGAAAATCATGTTCATTTTATTTGGCAGGCTAAAGGAAGTTTGGTTTTGCAGGATATACAAAACAGCTTTTTAAAACACACTGCAAAACAATTTAAAAAACTCCTGATTGAAGATGATAAACTAGATTCTTATGCTGTACACAAAATTGACAGGAAGCATAATTTTTGGCAAAGGGATTCAATGAATGTTGAGTTATTTACGGCGGCGGTATTTCAGCAAAAACTAAATTATATTCATTATAATCCGGTGAGGGCAGGAATGTGTTCTTTGCCTGAGGATTATCCGTATTCCTCTGCATTATTTTATGACAAGGGGATTGATCATTTTGGGATCATGGAACATTATATGGGATGAGCTGCGATTGTTTTGAACTGCATAAACACTTAAGTGCCGAGGCTTGGTCTTTGACCAGCCGACAAATGGCAATTTAATTCCTTATACTTTTCCTTTATGTAAAATATTGAAGAAATGCGCGGGGGAGTTTGCTAATGATGGGATCGGCTGGTCAAAGACCAAGCCTCGGCGTGCGATGGGGCGGAGGGGTACCAACGGGGGCAGGGAACAACTGTCCCTGTGCGCTTCTTCTATAGTTATATTGCCAGGTTCACAATTGTTTGGTGATCTTTTTCTGTGGCTTTTATTATGGAGGACATTTAAATATTTGTGTAGTTGCTTTAAAAATTATATCACATTATTGATTATATAGCTCAATTACTTTCATCATATTTTTATAATTATCTGAATAAAGAAATCCACCAAGAGTTCCGTTATAAATTCTTTTTTTAGGAAATATTTTTTGTAAATAAGACATTACTTCAGGATTGTCGGCGACTGCAGTACTTAAGGCTTCATAACTAACCCAAGATTGCTCACCACCGTTTTTATCAATAAAATATTCTGTATATTCTCGATTATGTGTTCCGACATACATATTTATTTTACCACCACGAAATCGAGTCATCAATTTTCCTGTTTTCCAATTGCTATTTCTGGAAATGTAAGTGTAGCCATTATCATTTTGAAAAGCATTCATTTCCCGGTAATACATTTTCACCCCATCTACTAGAAAAAAATTATCATCAATCTTCAATGCACCATGATTTGGGTATTTTATTGTTGTGGGGAAAATAGTTGTTCCATCTCGTTTGACAATAAGTAATTGAGATGGTTTATGCATTCCTTGTTGCATCTCTTCAATATACGTGTTATCTACTTGTTTTGTCACGGCACAAGAAGCTATAAACAAACAAAAAAATGGCAAAAGTTTTTTCATAGAACAATTTTTAAAGTATAATTTAATGATTGATAATTAGGGCAACTATATAGGTGTTGGGACTAAAATTACTTAGCAATTGCATTATTTAGCGATGTTTTATACAGCACTGGTTTGGAATCAAAATATGTTTGAATACTATAAACCTCTTTCGTTTCGGTATCTAAGAAAGTCGGTATATCCCCACCACTTAATGGTATATATCTGTCAGATTTTTTAGAATAACAGCTTTGTAAAAAAATAAAACCGATAGCAACCATTATCTTAATAGTTCTCATAGCGTGAATTTTTATAAATGTAAACAAAAAAGGCTGCAAGAATATTGCAGCCTTAAATTTTTATGTAATTCAATTACTTACCTATCAAAGTGTCATATTTCAATCTCTTGTTATCCGCTCCGCAAATAGTTGTAACAAACTTATCCGCCTTCACTATCCTTAGAGTTAAGCGCAGCGTCTCTAAGGATTTTTAATAATAATGAGTTTTTAACTCATGCTCCCTATTAATCTGTAATCTTTAGATTCTAAAAACGAAAACTCTTAAATGATCCGGCGGGTTTAAGGCCGAGACAAAGTCTCTCTTGTATTTTCCATCCGGAGAGTCGGCTTCGCCTTAACTCAACGGATAGAAAATGCGCCGGGAGGGCCTTTGATTAACTCTACGGACAGATGGGGCAGATATGCAGCATGGCTGAGAGCGGTAGGGTATCTGTGCCTATCTTGAATTAGAAACTTTTTTATTTTAGGCCGCACAGATACTCCACGCACAATGCTGAGCCGCATATCTGCGCTAGGATCTCTGCGCTATGAGGGGGGC
>JBGTJG010000275.1:0-7371 GCA_041745235.1 Ferruginibacter sp.
AGATCAGTCTCTGAATGGGGTTCGGCAGATAATTGCATGTTTGTTACAGGTGCCACACAGGCAATGGAGTTTGAAAATATCCGAAGCATCATACCTCATCATTTCTTATTGGTGCCGGGCGTGGGCTTCCAGGGTGGCAGCCTTGAAGAAGTGAGCAAACATGGGATGAATAAAGATTGCGGGCTACTTGTAAATGTTTCCCGTGCGGTAATTTATGCAGGGAGCGGCGAGAATTTTGCCGCGGAGGCCGGTGAAATAGCCAAACAATACCATACGGAAATGAGACAATTTCTGTGATGGCTTTTTTATTTATCTTTCATTGCTGCAGATAGTTTAACCGCCCACTTAATATATTCTTTACCCGAAGGATGCAAGCCATCGCCGGCAAGCATTTCGGCAGAATTATGTTCTCTTTGAAGTTTAGTAATATCAATAAAAGTGCAGGCTAATTTTTCTGTTATCATCCTGCACGCCGCATTATAATTATCAATTTCAGCAGCAATGCTACTTGTATCCTTGCCTGCTGCAAAAGGCGTAACGCCCCAATCCGGTATTGAAAGCACAAAAACTTTTGCAGGATCATCTCCCGCAAAGGCTACAGCTTTTTGCAAAAGAATTTCAAATTCCCTTTTATATTCTTCCACACTCCTTCCCCTGTATTGATTATTAACCCCGATGAGCAGACTGACAAAATCATACCCTTTTAATAATTTTGTTGCAGAAATGGCTTGCAAAAGTTCATCAGTGGTCCATCCTGTTTTTGCAATGATCTCCGGTGCACAAATCTCTATCCCGGCTTCTCTTAATAATTGCACCGTTTGACAAGGAAAGGATTCAGATAGCAGTACCTGCTCCCCTATCGTATAACTGTCGCCTAATGCTAAATATGTTTTAGCCATGTTGTTATGTAAATTATCTCCGTGGAAAAGATTAATTAATTAATTAATTAATAGGCCATGGCTAATTTAAGCCTTGCCCACAACTCACTGTCAAAGGTAGAAGGTCCCGCAGCAGAAGCATTAGCCACATCACCCAACCTCACAATAACTGCATCCAAACTTGGGATAACATAAATTTTTTTATCGTCCTTACCCAATGCCATGATCATATCTGCAGGCGCTTCCGGTACCATGGGGGAATTGAAAACAAGTTGCAGTCCCGGCATCATCCTGCTCGCTTTGCCATTGAGCCACCAAAGGTAACCGTAGCTCAGGTTCATATTCTGCGAAGTATTGGTCATTGCATTAAAATAATTCTCATCGTTTAAAATGTCAGTTCCGTTCCACTTCCCGCGTTTAAGCACAAGTGAGCCAAAACGTGCGGCCTCCCGGGTTGTACAGTACATCACATAATTCAACCAGAAACTATTCGGCATACCTATTTTATCAAACAGCTTTTGTCTTGAATAAGCGTTAAAAGTAATTCCGCTTGCATTGGAAAGAACATTTTGCATAAGGCGGTACGGCGCATTATGGTATGCCCATCTCGTGCCTGCATCTGCTTTGTACAACAGGCAGGAAGGTGTAAGACAATCCTGATCGGGCACATTATCATCTAAACCCGTCGTCATAGAAAGATTATGGCGTAACGTTATGAGGTCTTCTTTTGCCGGGGAAAGGCTTGTCCAACCTGCCCCCAAATATTGAGAAGTTTTCGCATTGATATTAATAATGCCGTCTTTCTGAGCTATGCCGCTGAGTAATGCCACGACGCTTTTGCCTGCACTTGCTATAAAATATGGTGTGTTTACCGTCCACCCGTTCCAATATTGTTCCTTTACGATCTTGCCGTGTTGCAATACAATAAGGCCATATGTATTTTTTGATCCCGCATAATTGAAAGCTTCCTGAAGTTTAGTTTCATCCCAACCAAGGGACGCTGCAGTTTTTGTTTGCCATTCGCTCCCTGTCAGTGGTGGATAATAATAATTTTCCGCCACCGGAAGAGGTACAGGCAAGGGAACAATATCATTTGATGATTTCTTGCAACCGGAGAAGAAAAAGCATCCCAAGATCAGGATAAGAAATTTCCGCATAAGATTAGTTTGCAATAAGACTCAATGAAAAGTCAAAAGTTTAAAACAGTTACTTTGATGCGCTGATGTTGTTATTCAGCTTTCTTCTCAGGTTTCCCCTCTGTAAAACTGCCCGTCCGCTGACTGTACCAGGGCACAATATCTGTCACAAAAACACCTGCAGCAATCGCAGGATCTGTTGCAACATATTTTTCCGCTTCTTCTATGGTTTTACAATCTAAAATAAATAGTCCGCGCCACGTAAAATCGTTTTTACCAAACGGCCCCGCTGCCTTCAAGATCCCATCTTCGTGGAGCCTTCCCATATTAGACATATGGCCTTCAAATAATTTTGATCTTGCGGCTGAATCTTTGATTACACTGTCCTGCGGCCCTGTCTTAAGAATAACCAGCCAGAATTTTTCGATTTTACGGGCCGACTTATTATCTTTTTGGGCAGAGCAATCAAGGAATAACAATGAAAAGAAGGCAAAGCAGATTAGGTTTTTCATCAGAAGATTTTTAAAACTCAAAGCAATGTAAGAATAAATATTTGGCTAAAAAGCGGGTATATTTGCGGCCTAATTCCGGTGCAGAATTAAAGCCGGGTAAAGAGATAAAGAAGATGTGTGCTACGCCACTGAGGTTCAGTAAAGCTATGAAGCACGCCACTTAAAAATAATAACCAAGTTAAACCATGGCTGCAAAGACCGACAATTTTCAAAGTCCCGATTATTTTAATGTTGATGATTTGCTCACAGAAGAGCACAAACTTGTAAGAGAATCTGTTCGCAATTATGTAAAGAAAGAAATCTCTCCCATCATAGAAGATTATGCACAGCGGGCAGAATTTCCGGAGCATATCGTTAAGCAGCTTGGCGACTTGGGTTGTTTTGGGTCAACGGTTCCGGAGCAGTATGGCGGCGGCGGACTGGATTATATTTCTTACGGCCTCATGATTAAGGAATTGGAACGCGGCGACAGCGGGGTACGCTCAACAGCAAGCGTGCAGGGGAGTTTGGTGATGTTCCCTATTTATCAATACGGGAGTGAAGAACAACGCAAAAAATATTTACCCAAACTTGCCAGCGGCGAGTGGCTGGGATGTTTTGGCCTTACAGAACCGGACCATGGCAGCGATCCCAGCAGCATGCTCACTAATATAAAAGATGCAGGTGATCATGTAATATTGAACGGTGCAAAAATGTGGATCAGCAATGCGCCTTTTTCGCAGGTGGCAGTGGTATGGGCACGTAATGAACAGGATGAAATACAGGGAGTGATCGTAGAACGAGATATGGCCGGTTTTTCTACACCAACTACACATGGCAAATGGAGCCTCCGTGCAAGCGCTACGGGTGAATTAGTATTTGATAATGTAAAAGTTCCTAAAGAAAATATTTTACCGAATGTAAAAGGCCTTAAAGGGCCGCTGGGTTGCTTAACTAAAGCCCGCTACGGTATTGCATGGGGCGCAATAGGTGCCGCTATGGATTGTTATGATACGGCATTGCAATACAGCAAAGAACGAGTACAATTCGGCCGGCCTATCGGCGGTTTCCAATTGCAACAAAAGAAACTGGCCGAGATGGTAACTGAGATCACGAAAGCGCAATTGCTCAACTGGCGTCTTGGCACATTAATGAATGAAGGAAAAGTAACTCCCCAGCAGGTAAGCATGGCAAAAAGAAATGCATGTGAAGTAGCGGCTAATATTTGTCGTGATGCGAGGCAGATGCTGGGCGGCATGGGCATTACAGGCGAGTACAGTGTTATGCGCCACATGATGAACCTGGAAAGTGTGATCACCTATGAAGGAACACATGATATTCATTTGCTGATCACGGGTATGGATGTAACAGGATTAAATGCTTTTAAATAAATTTAATTTTCTCACGCTGTGTTCGCCATAACCGCTGTTTCGCCGCGGGAAATATCAAAACATAATTATCAGATGAATATAAAAAATGTAAGCGTTATCGGTGCAGGCACAATGGGAAACGGTATTGCGCATGTTTTTGCACAAAACGGTTTCAAAGTAAACCTGATTGACGTAAGCCCCGCGCAACTTGAAAAAGCTGTTGGCACAATCGGTAAAAACTTTGACCGCCAAATAGCAAAAGGCAGCCTGACGGAAGAAAATAAAAAAGCTGCATTAGATAATATCACCTCTGTAACTGATCTGGCGGAAGGTGTGCAACATGCAGATCTTGTCGTAGAAGCTGCTACAGAAAATGCGGAATTGAAATTGAAAATATTTAAGCAAATGGATGAGGCTGCACCCGCAGGCTGTATCCTGGCTACAAACACTTCATCTATATCAATCACAAAAATTGCAGCAGTAACCAAACGGTCTGAATTGGTGATCGGCATGCATTTTATGAATCCCGTACCTGTTATGAAACTGGTAGAGATCATAAACGGCTATGCCACAAAAAAAGAGGTAACAGATACGATTGTGGAACTCAGCAAGCAATTGGGAAAGATTCCTTCCTCAGTTAATGATTATCCGGGATTTGTGGCCAACAGGATATTGATGCCGATGATAAATGAAGCGATCATCTCTTTATTTGAAGGTGTGGCAGGTGTAGAAGAAATAGATACCGTTATGAAGCTGGGTATGGCTCACCCTATGGGCCCTTTGCAACTCGCAGATTTTATCGGTCTGGATGTTTGCCTTTCTATTTTGAATGTATTGCACAGCGGCTTTGGGAATCCTAAATATGCACCCTGCCCCTTATTAGTAAATATGGTGATGGCGGGTAAGCTGGGCGCCAAAAGCGGTGAAGGTTTTTATAAATACACAGCAGGCAGTAAAGAATTAGTAGTCAGCGAAAGTTTCAAAAAATAACGATTAAAATGGTTGAATAAGAAGTTGAGCGGAGATGCTCAACTTTTTTTATGCTTATGAATTTTTATCTTTAATGTATGAATGAATTTAAACTTTTCATGGTAATGTTGGGATGCAAGCCGGCAGGAAGAAATACGGAGCAGTATGATATATTTTTCGGCATATCGAAAGAATTAAGAGATTTGATACCGGATATCAAAAAATTTTGGAAGGGGTCCGGTAAGATTCATATAGATGGCTGGAGAGTGGTACAAAATGTCGACGGTAATGCAATAAAGATTACCGAGAAATCTGGGAAAAATAAAAAAACTAATCTGTTTTTCCTGAACCTCGGCGGTTATAAAGAAAATCATTTTTAGGAATTTCACTACAAAATGCTTTGCGTAGCAGAAGATAAGCCCGCAGCTGTATCAGTAGCAACGCGAACTGCTTTTTACCTCCATACAGGTTTCGGTAAGGATGCCACTTCACACATAGACGACCGCTACGGTGTAGATGATATTTTTGAAGTGAAAGATATTCTGTCGGAAGAAATGAAAAGAAAATTTTCCATCAGTGCAGAAAAAAATGTCGGAATACTGTTGCCTGAAGATGATATTCATTTAGGATACTTTAAATCAGACTTACTCTAACCATTTTAAAATTCTCTCTTATGAACGGGTACGATGAAGGTGTTGATGCTTACATCGGCAAATCAGCAGATTTTGCGAAGCCAATTCTGGAACATTTCAGGGAGCTTGTACATACAACATGTCCTGATGTACAGGAAAAACTAAAATGGGGCATGCCTTTTTTTGATTACCGCAATGAAATGATGTGTCACATGGCATCTTTTAAAAATCACGCGGTTGTCGGTTTTTGGAAAGCGGCTATAATGAAGGATGCAGCTCTGATGCAGAATGCGCAATCAGAGGTTTCCATGGGCCATTTGGGAAAGATCACATCCCTTAAGGATATGCCCACTGATAAAAAATTGACCGGGTATTTAAAAGAAGCCATGAAGCTAAATGACGACGGAATTAAAGTGATAAAAAAACCGATATCTGCAGAAAAAAAGGAAGTTATTGTTCCGGATTATTTTACAAAAGCACTGGAAAAAAATAAAAAAGCAAAAGAAGTCTTTGGCGGTTTCTCCTATTCTCACAGAAAGGAATATGTGGAGTGGATTACAGAAGCTAAAACCGAGGCTACCAGGGATAAGAGGATGGCACAAGCCATTGAAATGATTGCCGAAGGTAAAGGGCGGCATTGGAAATATCAGAAGAAATAAATTCAGTTCATCGCAGGCACTGACTGCCTCTCCCCGAAAATGCATGTCACCTTATAACCCAGCGGCTTATAATACTTCTCCAATATAGATTTGATGTGATCTTCAGAAAGCTTTAAAAACTTAGGATCCTTCTCCAGCTTCGCCAGGGCTTCCGTATAAAGCTTCTTCTGAGCTGTTACCAAATCATCGGGTGTAGCCCTTACAAACAGCCCCGTTTGCGACATAGTTACCATACGATCCATTTTAAGCTGGAGGCTAAGGAGTTTACATGCTGGCAGATAAATCACTGCCGTGCCGGCCTTTGTATCAATCTTCATCTTCTGATTGCTCAGGTCCACACCGTATTTTGCCTGGTATGGCATATCTACCTGCAATGTATTTTCTGAAAAATAATTTTTCAATTTCGACCAGTTACTCGCATCTTCTCCTTTATTACTCACCTTCATGTTAAGGTTACCCGTTACATCCAATGCCCCAAGTTCTGCTATCTGCTTTATCATATCTACATTCTCGACCATGGTCGTTTTAGCATCAGCAGCACCGTTTTTTTTGCCGAGAAAATAAAACGCAGCTGATACAAGCAGTATCAAAAATATTACTACACTGTTCCTCATTATTTAGCCCGGGCTTTTTTGTTGGATACCAATTTATAACTATCGTCTATCAATTCCTTCAACAATTTAATTTTTAACTCTTTTACAATTACCGTATTCCAATGTTTCTTATTCATATGATAACCGGGTAAGATCGTTTCCGGGTATTCTTCCCTTAATTCTCCACCTTTATCGGGATCGCATTTAGCATTAAACCGCAGAGGACTCTCATTTAATGCCACAAGAAGAAATATTTTGTCCTTTACTTTATAGACGTGGATATTTTCCCCAAAGGGAAATCCTTCAGTCACATCCGGCAGTCTAATTACGTAATCCCTGATCTCCTCTGCGTTCATGATTTTTTTTAAAAACAAAGCCTCCTGTATATGAGGAGGCTTTGTTTGAAGATCAGTTTTTTTTATCTGAGAACCGTAATATCCGTTCTCACTATCTGTGTATTTCCGTTTATGAGAGTAAACTCCACCACACCGTAATATGTACCATCAGGTACCGGCTGCCCTTTGAAAGTACCGTCCCAGTTGTTGGTATAGTTCTTTGACTCATATACCTTATTGCCGTAGCGGTTAAATACATTCACTTTCACGCCGTTTGCTTTTAAGCAGAACGACTGGTCGTACACATA
>JBGTJG010000276.1:0-3031 GCA_041745235.1 Ferruginibacter sp.
GTAAAGGATGAACTGGTAAAAAAGGATGAAAAAATTGAGGAGATAAAAGAAGATGCTGTAATCAGCACTAAAACAGTAGAATCTGTAAATACTACGCAAATAGTGCAGGCTCCCGTAGAAGATAAGGGAACTAAAGTAGTAGAAGTACCTGTAAAAGTTGTAGAAGAGGATAAAATCTTTACAAAAGTAGAAATTGAAGCATCCTATCCGGGAGGCCAGGGCGCTTGGGCTAATTACCTTCGTAAGAATCTGAGCGGGGATGTAGCAACTGAAAATGGTGCAGAACCGGGTACATATACTGTGATCATTAAATTTATTGTAAGTAAGGATGGTACGATAAGCGATGTAACTCCTGAAACCAGTATTGGTAAGGGAATGGAACAGGAAGCTATAAGGGTTATTAAAAAAGGCCCTAAATGGACGCCTGCTCAGCAAAACGGCAGTATTGTAAAGGCCTACCGCAGACAGCCTATTACATTCGTAGTAACAGAAGAATAAGATAATACATTATTGAACAAAAGCCCCGCAATATGCGGGGCTTTTTACGTTAGGCACTGCGCCTTTTGCCATCATATTTTGAGTTTAGCAAATTCAGAAAGCAGATTCCAAGTGCTATGTATCTTTGCATTATGTCAAATAAATTATCGGGGTGGGATGATACAATTGCAGCACTTGCTACCGCTCCGGGGATTTCAGCAATAGGAGTGATCCGGGTTTCAGGGGAAAATGCCTTTGAAATAACAGACTCACTTTTCCGATCAAAAAAAATTTCCGAGCAACTCCCAAATACACTGCATGTTGGAATCCTGGGAACCGAGGAAAGCCCGATTGATGAAGTGGTTGTGGCCGTATTTAAAGCGCCGAAAAGCTTTACCGGTGAGGATACAGTTGAGATCAGCTGCCATGGCAGTAATTATATCCAGCAAAAAATTATTGAAGCATATGTGAGCAGGGGTGCCCGTCAGGCGAGAGCAGGCGAATTTACACAGCGGGCTTTTTTAAACGGCAAAATGGATCTGATTCAGGCAGAAGCAGTTGCTGATCTTATTGTGGCAGACACTGCAGCATCCCAAAAAGCAGCGCTGCACAATATTCGTGGTGGCTTCTCTGCAGATCTTGCCCAAATGAGAGATAGGCTTATCGGGTTTGCTGCTTTAATAGAGTTGGAGTTGGATTTTGCAACGGAAGATGTAGAGTTTGCAGACAGACAAAAATTTCATGACCTCATTCATGAGCTGGCAGCAGGTGTAGGGGAATTGATCAGCTCTTTCACCCTTGGAAACGTTATTAAGAATGGGGTAACCGTTGCCATTATAGGAAAACCCAATGCCGGCAAATCAACACTGCTTAATGCTATGCTCAACGAAGAGAGAGCTATCGTAAGCGAAATTGCAGGTACTACAAGGGATACAATTGAAGAGGTTGTCAATATTAACGGTGTACTTTTCAGAATTATTGATACAGCCGGGATCAGAGATCATTCAGCAGATATTATAGAAAATATCGGGATGGGAAAGAGCCTGGAAAAAATGCGATCTGCGGATCTGGTGCTTTATATATTTGACATAAATACCGAATCTGCTGAGCAGCTCTCCGCACAGGAAAAAATATTTCAGGAAGAAAATATCAAATATGTATTGGTTGGGAATAAATCAGATATAGTTTCAGAAAAAAAATACAATTCTGAAAGTCTGATTCATTTTATCTCGGCTAAAAAAAATGAAGGCATCAGCGAACTTAAAAATACTTTGTTTTCTACGGCAGTGAATGAAGAGAAGAATGCTGAAAGCAGTATTGTTACGAATGCTCGCCATCTGGAGTCTCTTAAAAAAATTGCAATTGCGTTGGAGCTAATCAAAGTTGGGTTGCAGCAGAACATTCCCGGAGACCTGTTATCATCTGATATTCGCACAGCCCTTTATCATCTGGGTGATATCACCGGTGAAGTAACAAATGAAGACAAGCTTGACTTTATATTCAGTAAGTTCTGTATCGGAAAATGACAATTTTCACAACGTATTCAGTCCGAAATAAATTTACAGATGAAGAATTATTGGCCCCTCAGATATCATATTTCCAAATGCCCGGGCAGTATGAGATTCACAGCACCGGGAACGATCGCTGCTTTTACATAACGCACCCTCCCCATGTATTCTCCGTCTACCTGGAAATGCATTCTTTTTGTGGTGGTTATTTCTACAGAAGTACTTGGGATGATCTCAATTTTTTTGGGGTCAAACATGCCGGGCTTTAAAAGCATTTTAAGAAGAGCGCCAAGAGCGAGTCTTCTCACAATGATCACCTCAAATAGGCCATCATTAAGCTTGCCCTGCGGATTGATCACAGCCCCTGTGCCATACATCGTAGCATTAGCAAGGGCTACCATAAATGCATTTCGTCTAACTTCAGCATCTTTGGTACATACGATTACCTGCATCTTTTGCTTATTCCACAGGGTTTTTAGGATTACCCTTGCATATCCCCATTTTCCGCGGAGCTTACCCTCATCAAAATATTTTATTAGCTGAGCATTTAGTCCAAGGTCGCTCAGGTGAAGACAATAATCTTTATCATTTATTTTGATAAGGTCGCAGGGTTTAACGATTCCTTCAGCAACAATTTTTAATGCATCCTGCGGGGGTAAGGGTATTCCCAGCTCTTTTGCCATACCGTTTGCTGATCCGCCGGGCAAAATTCCAAGGGGTGTACCTGTACCGGCAAGAATATTTGCGAGCATAGTGATCGTGCCGTCTCCGCCTACAGCTATGACATTTTCGGGTCGGACAGTTTTTATATAGCTTCTGATCTGATCCGTATCTATTTTATCAGGAAGCATATAAATTTCGAACGCATCGCCTGACTCTTTAAAAAACTCATTGATCACTTCATTCCACGAATCGGCAGAATTTGTCCCTGAACCCGGGTTTACGATAAACAGGTATTTTACAAAATTCTTTTCCGACATTACTATAATTTAGCTGCATGAACGAATCGGTAAGTTACATACTCCCGCGAATTTCTCTGCGGCACA
>JBGTJG010000277.1:0-8235 GCA_041745235.1 Ferruginibacter sp.
CAGTCCCTCTCATAATGCACATTCCTCTCCTGATCGGTTCCAGTAGGACCATCTTAAGAATCATTGTATCACCGGGTACAACCTTTGCTTTAAACCGGCAGTTATCCACTTTTAAAAAATAAGTATCATATTTCCCCGGGGGCTGAGATGTAATGCAGAGTATTCCACCGGTCTGTGCAAGTGCTTCCACCTGCAGGACACCTGGCATAACAGGGTTGCCCGGAAAATGTCCCTGGAAAAAGAATTCATTAAATGTTACATTTTTGATCCCAACTACTTCAGTTTCATTCAGGCTGATTATTTTGTCTACAAGCAAAAAAGGGTAACGATGCGGCAATATCTTCTCTATTTCTTCAAGTGGAAAGATAGGAGGTAACGAGGGGTCATAGAATGGAACTTCAACTTTTTTTCGCTTACTCTTAAAGTGTTTTTTAAGCAATTTTGCCAGCTCCACATTACTGCTATGACCGGGCCGATTTGCTATTATATGAGCTTTTACAGGATAGCCGCTCAGCGCCAGGTCACCTACTACATCCAAAAGCTTGTGTCGTGCAGGTTCATTATTGTATCGCAGTTCCAGATTATTGAGATATCCTTCTTTTTGTACATCAATCTCATCTTTACCGAAGACCTGTGCCAGCCTTTTCATCTCTTCCGGCGTAATTGGTTTGTCAACAACTACTATTGCATTATTGATATCTCCGCCTTTGATCAAATTATTTTCTACAAGCATTTCAAGCTCATGTAAAAAGCAGAATGTTCTGCAAGGGGCTATCTCGGTATTAAATTCGTTGATGTGTTTAAGGTCAGCATGTTGTGTGCCTAAAACAGCGGAGTTGAAATCGATCAATGCTGTGATCCTGTACTCTTCAGCGGGCACGGCAATGAGTTCTGCATTTTTCTGTGCATCAAAGAATGTGATAGGGGCATCGAGAGTATACCATATTTTCTCTGCGTTTTGTTCTTCAATGCCTGCCTTTTCTATAATATCAGTAAAAGGTTTACAACTCCCATCCATAATGGGAATTTCCGGACCGCTTACTTCTATCAGGCAATTATCTATACCCATACCGGTAAGTGCGGCTAATAAATGCTCTACTGTTGAAATTTTAATCTCGTTCTGCTGTAGGGTAGTTCCGCGGCTTGTATCTGAAACCAAGTCACAGTCAGCCTTTATAGTTTTGGAATTGGGCAGATCCGAACGCTTAAATTGTAACCCGAAATTTATCGGTGCAGGGGTGAGAGTAAGGTTTGCTAATATGCCTGTATGGAGGCCTGTTCCCGAAATTGAAATTGCAGCAGTGAGCGTATGTTGCTTGTTTTCATTAAAATTTAGATCCATTCCTGTATTTTTCCGTTCCGGCAAAGGTATTTTAAATTTCACGAGATTATTACCCTCACCCGGTCGTTGAAAAAAAATCTCATTTGCTCCCGGGCCACATTCGTTTTTCATGGGTAAAAAGGGTATCATTATTGTTTATTCACCAATCGGGACATAAATCCGCTAACCTTTTAAACTGGTATACCATGAAAAAATTTCCATTAATCCTTTTCTTAATGCTATTGATCATCGGCTCGGGATGTAAAAAAAGCAGCAATTCTGAAAATAATACCTCTACAGCGGTAACGCCTGTTCGCAGTTCTCTTATATCAGGGCTATGGAAGGTTACCTATTTTATAAAGAGCGGTACAAACCGCACTGCTGAGTTTTCACAATACAAACTTACGTTTAACAGCAGTGGTCTTCTTACGGGGGCGAATGATATTTTAGCAGAGAATGGCAGCTGGGCACTAGTGTCAGACTCAGGAAAAACCAAACTTAATATAACTTTTCCACCGTCTACACTTTTCACTGATCTGACGGAAGACTGGGAAATTACCTCACGTACCGCAATGCGGATTGTAATGCAGCATACCGGTTCGGGCAGCAGCCAGATTGATTACCTGACAATTGAAAAGGTTTAAAAGATTGATTTATGTGACAGAGAGGGATTTAATAAATTCTTCCAACTCTTTAACTCTTTTTTCCAGCTCGGGAAGCTTGCGTATCAGTGCCTGGCTTCTCAATGAGGCACTGTAATCGTAAGCAGGAGATCCTGTAACGGAGGTACCGGGTGTTTTTATAGATTTACTGACGCCGCTCTGAGCATTAATTTTAGTGCCATCAGCAATTTGAAGGTGGCCTACAATGCCTACCTGTCCGCCAATGAGTACATTTTTTCCGATCTTGGTACTCCCGCTTATTCCGCTCTGCGCCGCAATTATGCTGTTAGTACCTACTTCTACATTGTGTGCGATCTGTAAAAGGTTATCAAGTTTCGCTCCCTCCCTTATAATTGTACTTCCTAAAGTTGCCCTGTCAATGGTGGTATTGCTGCCTATTTCTACATTATCTTCAATGATGACATTACCTATCTGCGGAACTTTTTTAAACTTTCCGTCCGGTTGAGGTGCATAGCCAAATCCATCGCCGCCTATCACAGTGCCTGAATGAATAACTATATTTTTCCCGATAACACAGTCATGATAAATTTTTACACCGGGGTGCAAAACTGTATTGTTTCCGATGCTCACATTTTCTCCTATATAAACATTCGGATAAATTTTCACATCATCTCCGATTACTGCATTTTCCCCTATGTAAGCAAATGCACCGATATAAATATTATTCCCCTTTTTTACGGTTGGATGGATGTAGACCGGTTCCTGTATGCCGGTAAGCTGCTGAGACATCATTTCCCTGTAGCGACCCAGTAAAAGTGCAAATGCACTGTATGCATCAGGAACACGTATCAGTGTGGCTCCGATATTTTCTTTAAGGATCTGTGTATCACTGATAATAATGATAGCAGCTTTTGTTGTGTAAAGATGCTCCTCATATTTTGGATTTGCAAGAAAAGCAAGCTGGCCGCTTACAGCATCTTCTATCCTGCCGAAAGAATTTACGGTTGTGTCGGCATCACCTTCTGTCTTCCCTCCGATAATTTTTGCTATCTGTGATGCCGTGAATTGCATAAATTCAGTTTTGGTTAAAGCTGGGATAACAAATGTAATATTTTTTAAGGTCGCCCCGCAGGCTTTCATTTATCAGTGCATCATCTACCTGCGATATGTCTTTTACTGTGCCGTCCTTAAAAAGGATTTTGATCTGCTTGTTATCAAAATCATAAGTGCTGCTCCCTGCATGCCCTGCAAATACAAGCCATGAGGCTTCTTCTTCTGATAAATTTAATCTTACGGCAGCCTCTGCCTTTCTGAAAAGAACTTCTTTTTCAGCAGCAGGAGATGAGCTGTATTTCACTTTTAGGAGTTGCCTGTTAGTTATCGCATTGCATAAATAAGATAAAATTTTATCCGGATGTCCGCACCAGATTTTTATAGCCATCAGTACATCAGCATCATCTATACTGCAAAACTGATCAAGCGTTATATTTTGCAAAGGTTCATTGATAAAACTGTTCAGAGGCTGAGGGCACTCTGCGGCTACATGCTTTGCTCTTTTGATGATACGCTGCAGCATTTGTTCTGCACTGAGAACAGTTTTGTGCAAATAAACCTGGCCATACATAAGTCTTCGGGCTATCAGGAACTTCTCAATAGAATAGATCCCTTTTTCCTCTACCATCAGCTCACCGTTGTGCACGGTGATCATTTTAAGGATCCTGTCATATGCTACATATCCTTCAATAACACCACTGAAAAAACTGTCGCGGCTGAGGTAATCCATTCGGTCCACATCCAATTGACCGCTTACAAGCTGGTGAAGAAAATTTTTCGGATAATTCCCGGTAAATATATCCAAGGCCATTTGCAACTTTCCGTCAAATCCTTTATTGAGTTCTTCAATAATAAGCAGGGAGAGCTTCTCATGATGCACGCCTTCTGCCAGCACTTGCTCAAGGGCATGTGAATAAGGGCCATGGCCGCAATCATGTAACAGTATAGCGATCTTAGCTGCCTGCTGTTCCTCCGCGGTTATTTCAATTCCTTTACGGGTAAGTTCCTGCAGTGCCAGTGTCATCAGGTGGTATGCGCCGAGAGAATGATGGAGTCTTGTGTGAACGGCTCCCGGGTACACAAGATGTGCCATAGCCATTTGCTGGATCCTCCGAAGCCTTTGATAATAAGGATGGGCAATGATTTGAAAGATGAGTTCATCATCTATGGTTATAAAGCCGTAAACCGGGTCATTAATTATTTTATAAAAAAGCATTTTATTTCAGCTATACATATGTTAAAAGAAAAACAAAGCGTGACAAAGCTACAGCGCAACTTTTTAAAAAATTATATTTGTGGCGAGTCAGAAAGACAAGACCGCATTAGCAATTTTACAGAAAAGAAATATATGAGCGTACCGAAAATACTTTGGGTAGATGATGAAATAGAAAGTCTTACATCACAGATAATGTTCCTCGAGGCAAAAGGATACGAAGTAACTACAAAGACAAACGGGTTTGATGCCGTTGAATATGTAAAAGATAGTATAGTGGATGTGGTGCTTATGGATGAGAGCATGCCCGGAATTACAGGTTTACAAACGCTTCAGCAGATAAAAGAAGTAAACAGTACGATCCCTGTCGTACTTATAACAAAAAATGAAGCAGAGAATATAATGGATGAGGCTATCGGCAGCCAGATAAGCGATTACCTTATTAAGCCGGTAAATCCAAACCAGGTGTTACTCTCCCTGAAAAAGATCATAGATAACAAACGGCTTGTAGCAGAAAAAACAACTTCTGCCTATCAGCAGGAGTTTCGGAGCCTTTTCACTGCACTCAATGATAACCCTGATTACAATGAATGGATGGATCTTTACAAAAAGATCGTGTATTGGGAGCTGGAAATGAAGAAAAGTGATAGCCCCGAGATGCAGGAAGTATTTGAAACACAGAAACACGAAGCAAATACGGAATTCTTTAAATTCATTTCTAAGAACTATGCCTCCTGGGTAGCGCCGAAGAGTACCGATGGCCCTATAATGAGCCATACACTGCTGAAGTATAAAGTATTGCCGCACCTGGAAAAAGGCACTCCGTTATTTTTTATATTAATTGATAATCTTCGATTTGATCAGTGGAAAACTATCCAGCCCATTTTTGCAGAAAGTTTCAGGATTCACGAGGAAGAAACGTTCTATGCAATATTACCTACGGCTACCCAGTACGCCCGCAATGCAATTTTTGCCGGCATGCTGCCTGTAGATATAGAAAAAACATTTCCGGAATTGTGGAAGAATGATGATGAGGAAGGCGGCAAGAACATGCATGAAGAAGAATTTCTCAAAGCGCATCTGAAGCGCATTGGCAAAGGGGAGCTTAAATTTTCTTATACTAAAATTACCAATAATCATGACGGGCAAAAGCTGGTAGATAATATGCATAATATGATGCAAAACGATTTTAATGTCATCGTCTATAATTTTGTAGATATGCTCAGCCATGCAAGAACAGAAATGGAAGTGCTGAAAGAACTGGCAGGAGATGAAACAAGCTACAGAAGTATAACCTACAGCTGGTTTGAGCATAGCCCGCTTTATGGCGCTCTTAAGAAAATTGCCGATAAGAAGATAAATATGATCGTAGCTACCGACCATGGCAGCACACGTGTAAAAACACCTGCAAAGGTGATCGGTGATAAGCAAACCACAGCTAATTTAAGATATAAACACGGACGCAATCTGAATTATGAGGCGAGAGATGTACTTGCATTCCGTGACCCTAAAGAAGCAGGATTGCCTGTACCGAACGTGAACTCAACATTTGTTTTTGCCAAAGGAGATATCTTTCTTTGCTATCCGAATAATTACAATCATTTTGTAAATTATTATAAGAACACTTTTCAGCACGGGGGCGTAAGTTTGGAAGAAATGATCGTACCGGTGATAAGAATGACAAACAAATAAAAGGAGCAAAAATGAAATTTACCCAGGCCACATTGGATAAAACCGAAAAGATTGCTCAGGAAAGCGGGTATGTGATACGTTATGAAAGAGGGACTTTTCAAAGCGGCTATTGCATACTGCAGGAAAAAAAAGTAGTTGTGCTCAATAAATTTTTACAAACTGAAGGCAGAATCAACACACTTATTGATCTCTTGCCGCAATTGGAGATAAACTTTGATGCGCTTACATTGGAGAGCCAAAAGCTTTACACCGAACTGATGCAAGTCTCCCTGAATGATAAGGTCTGATTGATTTATACAGGCCTGCTTTTAATTTTCCAATCCTTATTCGTAATTTACCGGGATGCCTTTTCCTCCTTTAAAAATAACTTTCCTCGGTACAGGAACCAGCAGCGGTGTTCCTATGATTGGTTGTAATTGTGCCGTTTGCAGATCTGCCGATAAGAAGGACAACAGGTTGCGAAGCAGTATACTTGTTCAAAGCGCTGCTACCACAATCGTTATTGATACCACGCCTGATTTCCGCTTTCAGATGCTCCGGCAAAATATTCAGAAGCTCGATGCAGTATTGTTCACGCATCCCCATAAGGATCATGTAGCAGGACTGGATGATATAAAGGCTTTTAATTATTTTCAGCAACAAGCCATTAATGTGTATGCTAATGAGCTAACCCAAAAGGCATTGAGGAATGAATTTCATTATATTTTTGCTGATAATAAATACCCGGGGGTACCTGAAGTGGTGTTGAATGATATTACTGAGGACATGTTCATCGTAGGTGATATACCGGTCCGGCCGATAAAAGTTTGGCACCTGCATATGCCTGTATTGGGTTTTCGGTTCGGTGATTTTACATACATAACAGATGCTAATAAAATTGATGAAGCAGAAAAAGAAAAAATAAACGGGAGCAAGGTTCTTGTTCTTAATGCGCTCAGGGAGAAAAAACACATATCTCACTTCACCCTTCAGGAAGCCATCGATCTTGCAGATGAGCTGAAAATACCACAGGCATATTTTACTCATATCAGCCATCAGCTTGGCCTGCACGAGCGTGTAAGTAAACAGTTGCCGCAGGGTTGCTCTTTAGGATATGACGGTTTACAAATTCAATTTTAATAAGCAAGTTTTTTGTAAATTGAATTTGATTCGCCCTTATGCAAAAAGATCCCGGTAAAGAATTTTTCACTTTCACTAAAAAAGAGCGTTTGGGCGTATTTGCCGTTTTAGGGGGCGTTCTCCTGATATTTATTTGCGTGAATTATCTGTATCCTTGGATTATAAAGGAAGAACCCCCGAATAAAGCAGCTATCATTGCAGGCTCTGCTGTGCTGAAAGAAAATCAAAAGGAAAGTTCGGATAACGCTTACAGCAACAATAGTTACAGTACTGAACGCGGTCAAAAAAATTACAGTAAAGGAAATAATGAAAAGGAGTTTAGCGGAGAGATGTTTTATTTCGACCCAAACACGCTCAGTGTTGCAGGGTGGGAAAGACTGGGGCTGAGAGATAAAACCATAGCCACCATTAGGAACTATGTTGCAAAAGGCGGGAAGTTCAGGGAGCCTGATGATCTCAGAAAAATATGGGGCCTGCGGGATGAGGAGAAAGAAAGGCTGGTCCCTTATATACGTATAGCCGAGTCTTCTCGGCCCGCACCATCTTCGGGCACCTACACAAACAGTTATCAGCCCTACGAAAAGAAAGTTTACGAAAAGAAGATTGCGCAGCCTGTAGAAATAAATTCCGGTGATTCAGCAGCGTTTGATGCGCTCCCGGGAATAGGCCCTGGTTATTCCCGGCGCATTATTAATTTCAGGAACAGGCTCGGCGGATTTTATAAAGTGGAGCAGGTTGCCGAAACCTTTGGTCTTCCTGATTCAGTATATCAGCAGATAAAACCCCTGCTGAAAATTTCCGGTGAAGGCATTCGTAAAATAAATCTGAATACTGCCACTAATGAAGAATTAAAAGCACATCCCTACATCAGGTGGCAACTTGCCAACGTGATCACTGAGTATAAAAAACAGCACGGGAATTTTAAAGCCTTATCTGACCTTAAAAAAATTATGGTAATTGATGAGGAAACGTACAGAAAGATATCTCCGTACCTGAGTCTGTAATAGAGCGTCGAATTGCCTTTTAACAGCAAAACTTTGCTAAATTTGCCCCTCTTAAAAAACAATTCTGCCATATGGATTTTCGTCAAAATGAACTTACTCAACAGGTAGCACAGTCTGCCCGAGACTTTGCACAGCAATATATAAAGCCGCACCTGATGGAGTGGGATGAAAGCCAGGAATTCCCGGTTCATATTTTTAAAGAGATGGGGA
>JBGTJG010000278.1:0-2896 GCA_041745235.1 Ferruginibacter sp.
CCTGAGGCAGACAATGTGACCTTTGATTATAAAGAAGGAACATTGAAGTATTCATTTTTCAGCGGAGAGCGTGAGGTACATGTTTTAGAAATGCCGGCTCAGCTTAACCTTGAAAAACTTCGGGCTCCCGAAAAAGACGACCTACAAGCCATAACTGCGGTGCATGAAGCGGGCCATGCGGTTGTTGGTATGGTGGCATCCGGTATTTTACCCGAATACATCTGCTCTACTACCGCGGATGCAGACTCCGGTGGGTTTGTTATCATAAAAAACAAGCGCAAATATCTCTCACGGGAAATGGCCATAAAAACAATCGCTACAGCATTGGGTGGCCTGCTTGCAGAAAAACTTGTCTTCGGAGAAGGCAAGATTACTACCGGTGCAGAACAGGATATAGAGCGGGCTACAGAACTGGCGGCTGCAATGGTAAAGGATTACGGCATGGGGTCCAATCTTGCTAAGATTGATATTGCCGGTTATTATAATCGTAATTCATTCCTTGATAAAAAGCATGAATCTAATGCCGAGGTAAAGGCGTTGCTGGAAGAAGGAAAATTACTCGCTGAAACTCTACTGTTACAGGAAAAGCAATTGTTATTGCATCTCGCAGATCATTTAAGCGATGAACGAATCATCAGCAAGGAGGATGTGGCAGCGAAAGCAAAACAGTTTGGCAGCGTACAACTTAATGGTGTTAAGTTTATTGAGGATCACAGTAAGCTTTTTTACAGGGAACATTTAAAAAATCAGATTCAGCATATTCCTTCTGCTCAGGAAACGCAAAATGGCAGATCATTTTTTCTGAATAAAAAGCCTTTAAAGTCAATAGGTATTAACTGATATAGTTCATAAAAAAATAAAAATCATGCATTCACCTAAGATCATACAGCATTGCGGTACAGCAATAGATATTTCAAGAATAAAATCCATGCAGGTGGTACAGGAAGGGGCCTCAAAATATTATCTCGTCTTCGAATTAAATGAAAGGACGGGATATATTTTTAACCCCGGTAAAAAAGTCTTGGAAAAAGAAATATTTAATGATGTAATAAAGATAGAGTACGAAGATCATGAAATGGCAACGCTCTATATGTCGGAGTGGGCAGAAATCTGGCGGGAATATTCGGAAAATTTAATTCAGCCATGGATAGTTTAAACTGCTTCCGCTTTTTAAAAATCAGGAACATTAATTATTACTTATCCGTAAAGAAAACATTCATTTGGAAATTGGTATGCTGAGTACAGGTGAAGTATTCAGCGTAAACTTATGTGAGTTTCCCCATATCTTTTTTTCACACAGTAGCGAAGATCAATTGACGAATATTTTGAACTCATTCATTAAACAGGTTTTAAAAAATGATTTGCCAGTGTTACTTTCTCTATCCTTGGGCAGCAGTTCCGCAAAACAAATTGATGTTATGCTCCCAATAGATTCGTTGTTCATGAAGTTTACACATACGGATGACGACAACGCAGTTATCCGTAACATAGATCAATTCATGATCACACTTATAACAGAAATGAAAAAAAGAAAAGGCTTGCTTAAAAAACGAAGTGTACTTCCCGCGTACAATGCCATGGTGGTTTTTATTGATGATATTTTTGAAGTGTTGCGTTCGTCAAACCGGAAAACCACATCGGGTTTTATTAAATTACTGTTACAAGGCGCCAATTATGGCATGTATTTTATCATGGGCTCATCCGGCATTTATCGCAACCTGCTGCAGCAACTAATCAATGCAAGCCCTGTTTCTAAAAAAATATCAGGCAAAATATCTGGCATGCACAACAACATACAGCCCTTAGGCGCCGAGTTGGTTGTAAACCCGGACGGCTTAATTTTTTTCAGGAAAGGCGGAGAGAACGTGTATGTAAGGTTATATCCCTCCAATATTTAATTATAAACATGACAGATAATTATGTTTTTGCATCTCATTTCAAAGAGAGTATATTTATCGACCAAAAATAACTGCCTGCCAAAGTTTTTCATCCTGCAGTGCACGGAGAATAAATGAAAGCTAAAATTTTAACTGCAGATCACACATGGCTATAAAGAAATCAGAATTATACAGTTCCCTATGGGCAAGCTGCGACAAATTGCGTGGCTCTATGGAACCGAGCCAATACAAAGACTATGTATTGGTTTTATTGTTTGTAAAATATGTTTCAGATAAATATGACAACGATCCCAATGGCTTAATAAAAATACCACCCGGCGGTAGTTTTAAAGACATGCAGGCGCTGAAGGGGCAAAAAGATATCGGCGAAAAAATAGACATCGCTATCAGTGCACTCGCAAAAGAAAATGATCTTGGGAATGTTATTGATGTGATCAGTTTTCAGGATGATGAAAAGCTGGGCAAGGGAAAGGAAATGGTAGATAAGCTAACAGATCTCATTACCATCTTTGAAAACCCTGCACTCGATTTCAGTAAGAACAGGGCGGAGGGCGATGATATCCTCGGCGATGCATACGAATACCTGATGCGGCATTTTGCTTCTGAAAGCGGAAAGAGCAAAGGAGAATTTTATACACCCGGCGAAGTGAGCCGTGTGCTTGCAAAAGTGATCGGCGTAAAGAAAGGCAGTAAGGTAAAGCAGACCGTTTATGATCCAACCTGCGGCTCCGGCTCGCTGTTGCTTAAAGTAGCAGAAGAAGCCGATAACTCCGTGAATCTTTACGGACAGGAAAAGACCGTTGTAACGGCAGCCCTTGCCCGCATGAACATGATCCTGCACAATAACCCCGAGGCAGAAATAAAAAAAGGGCAGAGCACTTTATCCAATCCCTTGTTTGAAGACAAGACTACCGGCGGTTTAAAGACCTTTGATTTTGTAGTGGCGAATCCTCCGTTGTCTTCTAAGAACTGGACGGATGGCTTTCACCCGGAGAATG
>JBGTJG010000279.1:0-6295 GCA_041745235.1 Ferruginibacter sp.
CCACATCCGCCACATGCGTACATACAGCATCTCAGAAGTGACGATCGTGGCTCACAACTAAAACAATATTTTCATAATCTGCCAGGAAGTTTTCCAGCCAGGCAATAGTTTCCACATCCAGGTTATTGGTAGGCTCATCCAGTAAAAGAATATCCGGATTGCCGAAGAGAGCCTGTGCGAGCAAGACCCTCACTTTCATGTTTGCTGCCAGATCTTTCATCAGGGTCTGATGAAATTCATCTTTCACGCCCAATTCGCTAAGCAGCGTAGCTGCATCACTTTCAGCAGTATAACCCCCCATTTCACCAAACTGCTCTTCAAGTTCCCCTGCTTTTATGCCATCTGCCTCACTGAAATCTTCTTTCGCATAAATGGCATCCCGCTCATGTTGCACTTTCCACATTTTTTCATGCCCCATCAGCACTGTATTGATGACCGATATTTCATCAAAAGCGAAATGATTCTGCGCAAGCACTGCCATCCTTTCACCCGGGGAGATATTCACTGTGCCTTTATTTGGCTCTATTTCGCCGCTGATTATTTTAAGAAAGGTAGATTTACCGGCACCGTTTGCACCGATCACACCGTAGCAATTCCCTTTTGTAAAATTGATATTTACTTCATCGAAAAGAACCCGTTTGCCGTATGCAAGGGTCACGTTATTTACACTGATCATAATTATAAAATGGGCGCAAAAGTACTTAAAAAATCATATCGACAGCAATAGCACGGAACGGGGCAATCCTGCTATCTTTATTAAATATTCCTGCTAATGAAAAAACTTATTGCCTTTTTCCTGTTTATTTTATCTGTTCTCGGTTCTTTCGGGCAAAGCCAAAAAATTGTGGTGCACTTTCCCTTTGACAGCTATGCACTTACAGATAGTGAAGTAAAAATATTAGACAGTTTTATAAATACCATTCCTAAAACTGCTTTGTTTATTTCCGGGCACACAGACAGTAAAGGAAGCAATGAATACAATAACCTGCTTTCCAAAAGGCGGGCAGATGCTGTCAAAAATTACCTGGCTGCACAAGCTTATCCTTCCTCTTTATTTAAAATAAATGCTTTCGGAGAAAAGCAATTGATTGATCCAGATGATGAAGATGAAGAAAAAGGTTTGATAAACCGACGAGTTGAAATTATTTGGCTTACAGGCAAAATACCTGAAAAGATTATTGTTAAAAACGCTCCCGAGGGCAGATCCATTCAGGAACAAATCGAAGATACTACAACTGTTGCAGGCTCTACACTTGTGCTGCAAAATCTGAATTTTGTCGGCGGGCGCCATCGCCTGTTGCGCTCTTCATATATACCTTTGAAAAGCCTCCTGGCCGCAATGAAGGATAATCCGAAATTAAAAATATCAATTGAAGGACATATTTGCTGTCTTCCCGGCCCGTCAGATGGATTAGATCTGGATACTTATACTGAAGACCTCTCTTATCAGCGTGCAAAAGCTATCTATGAATATTTAAGCTACATGGGAATAGACAGAGGGCGTATACAGTTTAAAGGGTTCGGCCACAGCGCACCGCTTTTCCCCTATCCCGAACAAAATCCTGAAGAGCAAACTGCAAACAGGCGTGTAGAGATCCGTATCCTGGAGAAATAATTAACCGCAGACTGATCTCTTAATTAGTTATTTCTGAAATAAAGATCGGATTAGCCCGTACAGAGATGTTATATAAGGCAATGCCCGTACTTACATAACAAATAAGCAGATCATCATAACAGATTACATCTTCAAAGACCTTATCGGTCAATCTTTTTCTTAACACCGGCACCGCAGGGTTAGAAATATTGAAAACAGACATGCCGTTATTTTTCTGGCAAACGTATAAAATTGAATCCTGTAATCCAAGCCCGTGAGGTGTAGGCATGTTATACTGTTTTATCAGTTGAGGTGAAAGCACGTTTGATGTATTGTAAATATACAGGCCGTCGGTTGCCGGTCCGCATGGCTGGTTGCCTCGCAGTGTTACAAAGGCATTTGTTGCATTCGCTACCACAGGATCACAGCTCCGCAAATGCGTAGCCTCACCTATAAGTACAGGTGCAGTCGGATTTGAAATAGAATATATATACATACCCTCTCTTGCACCGATAAATAATTTATCATTATAAGGAAAGACTGTCTCTACGCCAAAGTTCAGGTGAACAGTATTCACGATATTGGTATTAGCCGGGTCTGCAATATTGAACACATGCAGAGACTGATCGTCCACTGCATACATATAATTTCCTGCTATTGTAAATCGGGCCAGAGAGCCCCCTTTACCGCCACCTGCGGCGCCGGTTCCTAACGTATTTTCTCCTGAACCTGCATCTTTAGAACAGGAAGAAAATGTAAAAAGTATGAGAAGGATATAAATGAATTTCATCGATTGATTTTTAAAATTTAGAGTTACCTGATAAACAGAAAGCAGGAACGAGTGATTAGCTTTTTAATTTACGAAACAGGACATGGTTACGGAATCTGCAACCCATTTAATAACCACGGAGTCATTATAGAACCGCGGACATTCATAATACCCGCTCTGAGGGGCCTGCCAGCTGTACGGTCGCTGCGTATTATAAGCACCGAATGCTTTTTTAAGGCGTTTTATTTCTACAGGTTGCGAGACGTTCGATATGTCTATTACCACAATATCTTCAAAATTATTAGCGTACATAAAATTGCCTTTCACTGCCATTTCTGTATTTCCGGGCAACCCGATGAAGCTCAATCTCGCCGGCGCTGCGGAATTTGATATATCCACTACATGGATACCCTCCCCAACTTCGTTTTGAAAAAGCGTATTTCCCCGTACATATATTTTCCCGGCATTTGTAACCGGGCGGGGAGCAGCATTTACAGAAAGTTTCTTATAAGCAGTATCTGATCCGTATACAGGCCGCCATCCCATTACCTTTTCAAAAGGGTTGTTATGTATGGGCTTTCTTGGCCAACAGGATGACAGGGCAGTTAAAATAAGAAACCATAATAAGGATCTCAGCATAAGGCAGGTTTTTCAGGTAGAGCCCATACGCGAAATAAACGCTGCATCTGTGAATATTGCAGGTTCCTTTGCCTAAACAACGTGTTCTGAATTGCTCTTGCTGCTTTTCAGTAGTTTTGCCGCCATGAGCATTGTGCATTTAATACAGGAAGCAACTGTCAGAAGCCTGACTTCCCTCTACGAGCAAACATTTACTGAAAAGGATTTTCAAATTAATCTTACTAAACCTGAATTTGAGGGAGATTATACAGTTGTGCTATTCTCACTTTTAAAAAAAGCCGGAAAAAGCACGGCCGAACTGGGAGAGGAACTCGGGAAGGATCTTATAAAAAATAATCACGGACTTTTTAAGGAGTATAATATAATCAAAGGTTTTCTGAATCTTTCAGTTGCAGATGATTTCTGGCTGTCTCTCCTTAAAGAAAATTTTCACAATGCGGGGTATGGCTCACAGGCTTCCAACAGCAAAACGGTGATGGTTGAATATTCTTCACCCAACACGAACAAGCCGCTTCATCTTGGCCACCTCCGAAATAATTTTTTAGGATGGTCCGTAGCAGAGATTCTCAAGAATTGCGGATACAGGGTTTTAAAAAGCTGTATTGTAAATGACCGCGGTATTCATATCTGCAAAAGCATGATAGCGTGGCAACTGTTTGCAGACGGTGCTGCGCCGGAGAATGAGGGCATGAAAGGCGATCATTTTGTTGGAAAGTATTATGTAAAGTTTAATGAGGAACATAAAAAGCAAATAGCTGAACTCTCCGCTGCAGGTATGCCGGAAAAAGATGCAGAAAAAAATGCACCCATCATGCTGGCCACTCAAAAAATGCTGCAGGCCTGGGAAGCAGGAGATCCTGAGGTGATAGCCCTGTGGACAAAAATGAACGGGTGGGTTTACAGCGGGTTTGATGTAACATATAAAAACATAGGGAGCGATTTTGATGAGACTTATTTTGAGAGCAATACCTATTTGCTCGGTAAAGACATTGTACAAAAAGGTCTCGACAAAAATGTATTTTATAAAAAGGAAGACGGCAGCGTGTGGATAGACCTTACTCCGGATGGCCTTGATGAAAAACTGGTTTTACGCAAAGACGGCACGAGTGTATACATCACGCAGGATATAGGTCTGGCGCAGCAAAAATACGATGAGTATAAAATTGATGAAAGCATTTATGTGATAGGTGATGAGCAGAATTACCACATGAAAGTGCTTAAGCTCATTGCACAGAAGCTTGGTGTAGATTCGGCAGATGCAATTCACCATTTATCCTATGGCATGGTAGAGCTTACGACCGGAAAAATGAAAAGCCGCGAGGGCACTGTGGTAGATGCAGATGATCTTGTAGAGGAAATGATTGCAACTTCTAAAAGGCATACTGAAGAGCTGGGCAAGGTTAAAGATTTTTCCCCGGAAGAATTGAAGGACCTTTATAATACTATTGGTCTTGGCGCTATGAAGTTTTATCTTCTTCGTGTAGACCCCAAAAAGAGAATGATCTTTAACCCGGAAGAGTCGATAGATTTTCATGGTTTTACCGGGCCGTTTGTTCAATATACTTATGCAAGAATTAAAAGTATTTTGCGCAAAGAACATTTTGATGAAACAAAACCCATCTCGCACTCCTTACTGAAAAACGAAAAGGGGATTATTGTAGCGGCAGAACAATTTCCGGCAGTCATTTCTGAGGCTGCAAAGGAATTGGACCCGTCTAAAGTTGCTAATTATGTTTTTAATCTTGCTAAAACATTTAATTCATTTTACAGTGAGCTATCCATCAGTAAAGCTGAGTCTGAGGATAAAAAACAACTTCGTTTACAGATTGCAATGATGACAGCCAATATCCTGAAAAGCGGTATGCAAATGCTGGGCATACAAATGCCGGAAAGAATGTAGTCTATAAAAAATAATGAAAAAGAAGATAAAAAAAATAGGAGTACTTCCAAGCGGCGGTGACAGCCCGGGAATGAATGCGGCAATACGTGCTGTAGTGAGGACAGGTATTTACCATGGCCTGGAGGTTTACGGCATTATGCGTGGCTATACAGGTATGGTAGAAGGCGATATTCAAAAGATGGAAAGCCGCAGTGTGGCTAATATAATACAACGCGGCGGCACTATACTTAAGACTTCACGTTGTGAAGAATTTCTATCTGCAGCGGGGAGAAACAAGGCATACAAAAACCTTAAGAAGCATGGGATTGAGGGCTTGGTGATAATCGGCGGAGATGGCAGCTTCAGGGGAGCACAAATTTTTACAAAGGAATTTGATCTTCCCTGTATCGGTTTACCGGGCACAATAGATAAAGATATCGCCGGAACTGATTTTACGATAGGATTTGATACAGCAGTAAACACAGCCGTAGAAGCGATTGATAAAATCCGGGATACAGCCGATTCACACGACAGGCTTTTCATTATTGAAGTGATGGGCAGGGATGCAGGATACATTGCATTGCACAGTGGCATTTCCACCGGTGCTGAGCACATCCTTATCCCCGAAAAAAAGACGAGTGTAGCAAATCTTATTGCTTCCCTTCAGGAAAAAGAGAGAAGACAGAAGATGGTGAATATGATCGTAGTGGCAGAAGGAGAAGATTTTGGCGGTGCTATGGAACTTGCAAAACACCTGGAGAAAAGAATGCCGCATCAGGATCTGCGTGTTTGTATTCTGGGCCACATTCAGCGTGGTGGTGCGCCCAGTGCCTTTGACAGGGTAATTGCCAGCCGTATGGGATACCATGCAGTAGAGTGCCTGCTGGAAGGGCGATACAATGTTTTTGTAGGAATGGTAAACAATAAAATGCATTACACACCTCTGGATGAAGCGGTAAAAAAGAAACAGCGGATAAGTGAGGAGTGGATGAAGATCGTCAAGATCCTCGCGACTTAAAAATAATTACCGCTAAGACGCAAAGACGCTGAATAATTTTGCGTCTCACCGACTTTGCGGTTTCAAAAAATTAAAATGACAAAAAATATAAGCAAATACCTGCACACGCAGATGGATAAGGAAGCGGGGATTGCGCACTCGCAAAAGAGAACCAAAATAGTAGCAACGGTGGGCCCCGCCTGCGATACCTACGAAGGTCTGTTGTCCCTGGTAAAAGCCGGTGTCAATGTCTTTAGGCTGAACTTTTCGCACGGCACCCATGAGGAAAAGCTGGCGGTAATTGAAAAAGTGAGGAAGATCATAAAAGAAGAACCGTATAATATTTCCATTTTGGCTGATCTCCAAGGCCCTAAGCTGCGGGTAGGAGAACTGGAGAACGGTAAACTGATCCTGAAA
>JBGTJG010000280.1:0-2527 GCA_041745235.1 Ferruginibacter sp.
AATTCACTAAGTGAGTTGGTTCAGTACGAGCAGGAAGACCTGATGAAATTCAGAAACTTCGGTCAGAAGTCTTTGAGTGAGATCGATTCAGTGTTGCAGGATCGCGGCCTTAGCTTCGGTATGGATCTGAGCAAGCTGAAATTGGACGACGAATAAATTTGATGATTTGTCAATTTGATAATTTGATAATGCTCTCATTAAGTTGAAGCACTTCAAAATTTAAAAATTATCAAATTACCAAATTATCACATTATCAAATTAAACTAAGTAGGTTGCAATTCCTGACACGGTGCAACTGAATTAAAAACAAAAGTCATGAATCACGGAAACAAAAAAAACAACCTCAGCAGAACCGCTTCTCACAGAAGGGCGTTGCTGATGAATCTTGGTTGCCAGCTGATCACTTACAAAAGGATCACAACAACGGTTGCAAAAGCTAAAGCACTGCGCACTTACATTGAGCCGCTTATTACTAAAACTAAGGCTACAGAAAATGCTGCCCAGATAACACACAACCATCGTATCGTATTCAGCTATTTGCATGATAAAGCTGCGGTTAAAGAATTATTTACTGTAGTTGCGCCGAAAGTATCGGGCCGCCCCGGTGGTTATACCCGTATCATCAAACTTGGTGCAAGAACAGGTGATAATGCAGAGATGGCAATGATCGAATTAGTAGACTTTAATGATGTGTACGGTAAAAATATCGAAACTGCAGCGGAGCCTGCTAAGAAAACACGTCGTGCCGGCGGTGCAAAAAAGAAAGCTGATGATACAGCAACGGCTGAGGCTGCAACAACTGAAGTAACAACTACTGATGTAACAAACTCAGATTCGACCGCTGATGCTGATTTAAATGCCACAACAACTGAAGGAAAAGGCAAAGTGTAATATGCAAAGAATAAATTTTTATACAGCTCCGGTATTTATATCGGAGCCTTTTTTTGCCTAAATGTCTCCGTGTGACAGCAAAGCACTTAAAAATAGAAAACTAAAATGAAAAATGCAATCATTCTGGGAGCAAGTTCTGGCATAGGAGCGGAGCTGGCAGGATTGCTTGTTGCGGATGGTTATAAAGTGGCAATCACCGGCAGGAGAGAAGAACTTTTAAAAAACATTTCTGCAAACAATCCTGAAAAGATCTTTTACTCAACTTTTGATGTAAGGGAAACAAAAAACTTGGAAAGTGCGTTGGATAATTTAAAAGAAAAGCTGGGCGGATGCCACCTCTTGATCATAAGCGCGGGTACAGGTGATATAAATCAAGATTTAGATTTCGAAATAGAAAAAGTGATCATTGATACTAATGTTTCCGGTTTTACGTGTGCTGCTGATTGGGCGTTTCGATATTTTCAACAGCAAGGTTACGGGCACCTTGCGGCAATAAGTTCCGTGGCAGGAATAAGAGGATATCACGGCGCACCGGCATATAACGCATCGAAGGCTTACCAGATAAGCTACCTCGAGGGATTAAAGCAAAAAGCCCGAAAAATAAAATTGCCCATTACCGTAACGGATTTAAGGCCCGGATTTGTAAATACGAAAATGGCAAAAGGAGAAAAACAGTTTTGGGTTTCTTCTCCTGAGAAAGCTGCTTCGCAAATTTATGCTGCCATCAAAAGAAAAAAGAAAGTTGCATATATTACAAAGCGTTGGCAACTTGTAGGAAGACTGCTGAGAATTATGCCTTCTTCGATCTATGAACGAATGTGATAACCGGTTTTTAAATTTAAAAAGTATAAAGTTTATGGATATAAATGTAAAAAAAGCGATCCTTTTATTGGAAGACGGTACGTTACTCACGGGTAAAGCGTTTGGAAAAATCGGTACAGCTACCGGGGAGATATGTTTTAACACCGGTATGACCGGTTACCAGGAAGTATTTACCGATCCTAGTTATTTCGGGCAGATCCTGATCATGAACAGTGTGCATACCGGTAATTACGGTGTGAATGCAGCAGATGTGGAAAGCGACGGTGTTAAAGTGAAAGGTGTGATCGGCAGAAACCTGGAAGAAAAATTCAGTCGCTTTATGGCTGAGGATTCTCTGCAGGAGTATTTTGAAAAGCAAAACCTGGTTGCGATAAACGGTGTGGATACAAGGGCGTTGGTAGCACATGTACGTACTAAAGGAGCTATGAATTGTATCATATCTTCTGAGACAGATGATATAATAGACCTAACTGCTAAGCTGGCTAAAGTGCCGGGCATGGGTGGCCTTGAATTGGCATCGAAGGTTAGTACCGAAGAAAGCTATACACTCGGCGATGAAAATGCTGATATTAAAGTAGCTGTAATGGATTTCGGGATAAAGAAAAACATATTGAACTGTTTTACTGAAAGAGGTGTTTTCGTAAAAGTATTTAATGCAAAAACTTCCTTTGCAGAAATGGAAAAATTTTCGCCTGCAGGTTATTTTATCAGCAACGGCCCCGGAGATCCTGCACCGATGGATTATGCGGTTAATACTATTAAAGAAATAATGAAAGCAGATAAACCGGTATTCGGGATTTGTCTTGGCCAGCAG
>JBGTJG010000281.1:0-1853 GCA_041745235.1 Ferruginibacter sp.
AGGATAGAAAAAGTCCGTGTAATTAAGAATTTTAGCGTATTCTTTTCAAAAAACTTGTATAAAAAGTATGCATGATCAGTGATGAGTTATATGAGTGCTATTAAAAATAGAATGTCAAGCTGAAGCACCTGAATCGTCTTCTGAAGCCCTACTGTCTTGAAAAGATGTACAGTTTTAGTTCAAGTAAAAATCACGGTATAAAGGGTTAATATTCTGATCTCTTAGCCCGGTTCTCTCCATTAGGGATATAAGCGATAGCTGCCTTCTAATCTTAAACTATTTGAAACCTATTCATGAAAATTAAAATTTACCAGATAGATGCCTTCACCGACAAACTATTTGGGGGTAATCCTGCTGCTATTTGTCCGCTTGATGCCTGGCTACCCGAGCAACTGATGCAAAAAATATCCATGGAAAATAATCTTGCCGAGACGGCTTTTTATGTCAGACAGGATAAAGGCTACCAGATCAGGTGGTTTACACCAACAACAGAAGTCGACCTTTGCGGCCATGCAACGCTTGCCAGCGCTTGTGATCTATACACTTTCCAGAGTTATACTGCTGAAGCAATCCATTTTTATTCGCCACGAAGCGGAGAACTGACTGTTAGCAAAAACGGAGAATTTTTAACGCTGAACTTCCCGTCGGATACTTTTGAAAAGATTGATCTTATTCCGGCATTAACTGATGGATTTGATCAAACACCGGTTGAAGCTTACAAAGGTAAAACCGATTACCTGCTTGTGTTTGAGAATGAGGATCAGATAAGAAATCTTAAGCCAAACTTCCATAAGATTTCAAAGCTACAGTCCAGGGGTGTAATCGTGACGGCAAGAGGGAAAAATGTTGATTTTGTATCCCGGTTTTTTGGACCTCAAACCGGAATAGACGAAGACCAGGTTACAGGTTCGGCCCATACCACTTTGACTCCCTACTGGGCACAAAAACTTAATAAAAATGAACTGACTGCTATCCAGCTATCCGAACGTAAAGGATTCCTGAAATGTAAATACCTTAACAACAGGGTTGAGATCAGCGGGCAATGCCGGGCTTACTTAACCGGGGAAATATTTGTTGAATAAAAGATTGATCTGATAATAAGATGAAGTTAAAGTACCTCTTACAAAACACCTGTCGATATAAGTATTTGTTACACCATCCATTCCTTCGATTCTGCACCGCATTGCTATAAAGTGAGAAAATCCTGTGCAATTTTTTATTTTTTATAAGATAAGATAGGGGTTAATTAAATTCGGTAAATATTGCTTTTCCTGTTCATTTATAGCGTTTAGCATACATGCCCCTTACTCTTCTTAAAGGAAATAGAATATAGAGATAAACGTAAACCTGAACAGGTTAAAACATCAGGCACATCAGTTACTCAACAGCGAGCAGAGAATAGCCCATCAAAAGAAAAGATGCATTGATGTAGAACCTATATTTGTATATATAAAGCAGAATCATGGCTTTAAAAGGTTTATGCTCCGGGGAAAAGAAAAAGTGGCTATTGAATGGGGATTAATAGCAGTTGCACAAAATATCAGAAAAAAAGCGGCCTGAAAAACCCCTTTTTAACAGTATTAAACTTTAGTCAACGGAAACTTAATATAGAAAACAAAATTAACTGTTATAGATATATCCAACAAAAAAGAAGCTGCCTTTTTGAGACAGCCTCTTTTGCGTACTAACCAACTATTATGAAAAACACGAAACCATACACTATTACTCCGCATGATGCAAAAAGGTTACTTTTTTTTTAAATAGTTTGAAAGATGGCGTATTAATTTACAAAATTAGGATTAAGGTATCCGGAGAAATGTTGCAATGAGTTGTCAGGATATCAGGCCACAATA
>JBGTJG010000282.1:0-19150 GCA_041745235.1 Ferruginibacter sp.
GTCCCCTAAGGGGAGACATTGCTAGGAAGAAATAGGGTGTAAGTCTTCTTCCCCGGTATAATACTCTGCAGAGCTTGGGAGTACTCCTTGGTAATTTGTACAAATTCCTTTTCCTTACGAATGGTGCGTATAGAAAAGTACTTGAAAATAATTATGCCGCAACGTCCCCTACCAGGAGACATTGCTAGGAAGAAAGAGACATTGCTAGGAAGAAAACTGTCTGATACACAAAATTTGCGTTAACCAAAAGAACGAACTGCTAACATAGTATTGGCAATAGCAACGTCCCTACTCGAAACGTATCTTCGAAGTTTGAAAAGCGTTGCCCCTTTGTAAATAAATCTCATCAGGGCAACTTTACTGTCTTTACATCTACTGTTATTTCCCCTAATCTTTTTGTAACATCTGAAGGACTCTCTGCCTGATATCTCGCGTTAAGGTATTTGCCTAAATAATATTCTGTACGGGCATTTGCAGCCATGTTATTTACGGGCTTCGCAAAGCCGTGCCCTTCATCGGGTGCATTGATGTATTCTACATCCCGACCCAGATCCCTTAATGCTACTACGATCTGCTCGCTTTCTGCCTGTTTTACACGGGGATCGTTAGCTCCCTGTATAATGAGCAGGGGTGCTTTAATTTTTGAAGCAGAATTGAGCGGTGATTGTTTCATGAGCAAAGCTTTCCCTTCCGCTGTAGCCGGATCGCCCATGCGCTCATGAAATATTTTTCTGCCCGCTTCCCAATACGGCGGTATAGAATTTAATAAAGTAAGCAGATTACTCGGACCCACAATAGCTACACCTACCGCATATACATCGGGCGTAAAAGCAAGCCCCGCTAAAGTTGCATAACCGCCATAGCTGCCGCCCATAATACCCACTCTTTTTGCATCTACAATGCCGCGGGAAATGAGGTCCTTTACACCCCAGGTAATATCATCCTGCATGAGCATACCCCATTGCTTATTGCCGGCATTGAGGAATTTTTTTCCGTAACCGGTACTGCCCCTAAAATTAGGCATGAGCACCGCATACCCGCGGTTAGACAGCCACTGCGCCAACCCATTGAAGCCCCACATATCTCTCGCCCACGGGCCACCGTGCGGCACCACTACAAGCGGTAATCCTTTTGCAGCTACACCTTTGGGCAAAGCCAAATAGGCGGGGATCTCCAGGCCATCGCTGCTTTTATATGTGATGGGTTTTATTTCTGCAAAATATTTTTCATAAGGCTTCAGCTTGGGGCGTGGCGTGTACTGCAGGATAAGTTCTTTGGTATTCCTATCGTAAAAATAAACAGCGGGCAATTTTGTATCGCTGTACACGGCCACAAGGTATTTGTCCTCATCTTTTGTACTGCTGTTAAAACTTACTTCCATGCCCGGGAATTTGCTCTGCACATAATTATAATCCACTTCTTTTTTTTTATCGCGGAAATACCTTTTGGTTTTGGCATCGGTATAACTCGTCATGATTATCTGACGCGTTTTCTCGCTGAAACTTACCCCGCCCAGATCCACTCTGTCAAGAGGATCTTCTTCCACATGTGTAACCATCATCGTTTCAGGATCAAGTAAAGCAAGCTTTGTAAGATTTTGCTTTTCACCTTTATTTGTACTGATGTATACTTGTTTGTTATCTGCAGTAAAGCCCTGAAAAGACACCTCTTCCAGCACATTGCCCTCATATATTTTGGTGCTGCTGCCATCAGCATTCAGTCTCAGAATTTCCGTGCTGCCATCCTGAGGTGATCGCGTGGCGAGGCGCATTCTTTCATCCCAGTCAAAATATACTCCGGATAAACGGTCCCTGTTTTCCAACAGCAGGGTAAGTTTGCCGCTGCCAATGTTCAGCTTATAGTAATCATGCCAGCTTGCATCCCGGTCATTGAGACCAATCCATAATACATCAGGATCTTTCAGGCTGACATTGAGGATCTCTGCCCGTACTTTATCTTTCGGTGTAAGGTTACGTGCGGCGGGAACTCCGGTAGCAGCTTCTGATTTGGCCAGCGGATCCACAGCATAAATATTATAATTCTCATTACCACCTTTGTCCTGAATATAGAGAATGTATTTCCCGTCATTTGTCCAGAAATAGCTGTACACAGGTGCAACATCTGCCGTAAGAGGGCGTGCATCTGAAAAAGGCTCATCAAAGTTCTTTACCCAGATATTGAGAATTCCCTTATATGCTTTTGTAAAAGAAATACGCTTGCCATCCGGGCTTAACCTCCCGTTGCTGATCTCCGGGTTATCAAAGAATAAAGAGCGTTCTATAAGTGGTATTTCCGATTTCTGATTACTGTTATTCTGTGCTGCAGTTAAAACCGGTAAAAGAAAAAGAGGTAATAAAAAGGTGATGAAAGCGTTAGTGTATTTCATACTCGTTTTGGTTTTAGGAATATAAATGTAGATAAGTTTAGCGGTTATGCAGAATCTTTTTAATGTGTTTTTCTCAGCTACATCTCTCCCTGAGCATGAGCCGGGCGGGGATGTTGGGTTACCGTTATCTGCCATCTATCAATCTGATATCCTGCATTTCATCAAATTCAACACACGATATAACCTTCTCCCGCCAGTAATAAACTTAACCACCAAAACGGCATAAAAAAATACATCACTTCGCAGCAACGTCTCTCTCATTGCCTTGTGCCCGGCCGAGGACGTTGCGTCACCTGCTACCGATCATTCAGGAAACTGATATCCTCCATCTGCATAAAATTTGTAACAGGATAACACCCTTCTTCTCCTTTAATATAATATTTTGCTGAGCTATGCAAGTATTCTGCAGGGGAGTTGCATAAAGCCCATTTTTTTACACAGGGATTTTCGTGCATATAATCAAGTTTCTGCCTGATAAAGTACGGGCTGCGGCACTCCTTCCAATCAAAGGAAAGCTCCCACACATCATGCAATTTCTTTTTTTCTTTTCTCGCTTTTTCAACATTCTCAGATAAAATATTTAATAACTCATTTTCCTGCTTATCCTTCATCCTGCCGATTATTTCATATGCCATAAACCTTTTGCCGTTTCCTATAATAGTATTGATGCTTTGACCGGTATCCTTAAAACTCATGAGTGCATGCACATGATTGGGCATGATCACAAAACCGTTAAGGTAGTGTCCGTTGCTTTTCAGATGATCGAACCAATTATAAATAATGTCATTACCGTTAACCTTTTCAATGAGAGGCAACCATTTGTAGCAGGTAAAGGTTATGAAGAACATGCCACTGTTGTAGGGTATAGTTTTTTTCACAGGCATAGCATGAAAATAAGAAATTAATTAACGCAGGGGAATTATGACGCAACGTCCCCTACCGGGAGATATTGCTAGGAAGAAACAGTGCTGAGAAAAAGGAATATTATGACGCAACGTCCCCTAAGGGGAGACATTGCTAGGAAGAAATAGGGTGTAAGTCTTCTTCCCCGGTATAATACTCTGCAGAGCTTGGGAGTACTCCTTGGTAATTTGTACAAATTCCTTTTCCTTACGCATGATGCGTATAGAAAAGCACTTGAAAATAATTATGACGCAACGTCCCCTACCGGGAGACATTGCTAGGAAGGTGTACTGAGAAAAAGGAATATTATACGCAACGTCCCCTGAGGGAGACATTGCTAGGAAGAAGGGGAATTATGACGCAACGTCCCCTACCGGGAGACATTGCTAGTAAGAAACAGTGCTGAGAAAAAGGAATATTATGACGCAACGTCCCCTAAGGGGAGACATTGCTAGGAAGAAACGTCCCCTACAGGGAGACATTGCTAGGAAGGGTACTTGAAAATAATTATGACGCAACGTCCCCTAAGGGGAGACATTGCTAGGAAGAAAGAAGCCCGGCTCTGTGAACCGGGCTTTTTGCATTTAGACCTTAGCGTGCTTTTTTCTTCGGATCTGCTTTCTTCTGTGCTGAGCTTTTCTTTTGAGTAGGTTTATTCTTCTTCGGTTCAGCTTTCTTTTTAGGCATACAATTAAATTTAAGGTTAGTGAATTATTTACTTACAGGTGCAGCGTATTGCCGTTCATCCATGCTGTTCTTTCTGAAGCGGCAACTGTACAGCCAAGCTATAAGTAACAAAGATATGCCTATAAGGATAAACAGGATATTTGAGCAAGGATAGGCGCGGGAAGACGGAAATCATCCTATATATTTATACAGGGAAGGTTAACGCTTACACTTTAATTGATAATTTATGCATTTTACTAATGCCGTATCAGCATACCGGGTACCGTTTAATAAAAACATATGGCTGACCATTTTCAGTATCGTATTTCTTTTGGCATGGGCAGACTCCCTAATCGGTACTACTGATATGAACAACTGGCTGCTGGAAAATGCACTGACCTTTATTTTTATTTTCCTGCTCATTTTCACTTATAAAAAATATCAATTCAGCGATCTGAGTTATTTACTCATCTGCATTTACTTATGCCTGCATGTGTACGGATCAAAGTATACTTATGCTGAAAACCCCTTTGGCTATTGGCTAAAGGATGTAATGAATTTATCAAGGAATCATTATGACCGCATTGTTCATTTTTGTTTTGGCTTTTTGCTCACATACCCAATGAGGGAAATATTTCTGAATGTGTTTAAATATCCAAGCCGGGTAGCCTGGCTGTTACCCATAGAAATAACCTTATCAGTCAGCGCTTTTTATGAATTGATAGAATGGGCAGTTGCTGACCTCTTCTTTACGGCGCAGGGTGATGCCTATTTGGGAACACAGGGTGATATTTGGGATGCTCAGAAAGACATCTTTTTAGCCTTTACCGGTGCTGTTATTGCAACAACGATTGTTTCATCTCTTAAAAAGATATTTAATATAGGAACTGTAAGGCCATCCTGATATCAGAACGCACCGGGGTTTTAATTTCACTTTTAAAATATTGCTATGCCTGAACTACCGGATATAGAAGTGTTTTCCCGAAACCTGCATGATGCATTAGCGGGAATGAAATTACTTAAGGTAAAAGTCATCGGCGGTAAAAATATTTCCGGAACGTCTGCATCCTTTAACACACGACTGAAAAATAAAACACTTGAAAAAATATACCGCTCCGGCAAGGAAATGCGGTTTCTTTTTTCTGACGGCACTTTGATGGGCCTTCATCTTATGCTTACCGGAGATCTGTTTCTGTTCGATAAAAAGAATGAAAGAAAATCTACGCTTGCAGAATTTTATTTTGAGGATAATGCAGGCTTAGCGGTAACGGACCGAATGAAGAATGCATTTATAAAGCTTGACCCGATTGATAAAAAAGGACCGGATGCCCTCTCTCCGGGATTAAATTTTAAATACCTGAAGGAAGCAATGCAGCGCAAGAAGAACATCAAAAAATTATTGACAGATCAGGATATCATTCGGGGAATAGGAAACAGCTATTCAGATGAAATCTTATGGCGTGCACGCATTTCACCTTATTCTGCTGCCAATGCCATACCTGATGATAAAATAAAGGAACTGCTAATGCATATAAAAAAGGTTCTCAAAGATGAAATTAAAAATATTTATAAAAACCACCCGGGGAAAATAAACGGGGAAGTAAAAGAGTATTTACAGATACATACAAAACAACAGGTAAAAAGTCCCACCGGTGCTGCGATAATAATAGATAAGTCCGGCATGATGAAAACCTATTATACCCGTGAGCAAAAATTGTATACCTGAGGCCGCAGATAATTAACAATCCGTGTCACGAATACCCTTAACAAATAATTACAGGGGTATGCTTATGCTTTTCTCCTTTCCTGCTGTCTTATATACAGAGCATTATTAAAGCTCCATACGATGACAGCTAATTTTACCGCCCAGGAAATTTTGGTAGTGATCAACACAAAATTTGCCGCAGAAGAATACATAAAAAATGAAGAAGAGAAGGGTAAGCCCCTTTCAGATCCTGAAAGACTTGCTGAAGCCTGCTGGAACGGTATGCTTGGTGCCCGCATTCCCGAAATAAGTATCATTAAAAATAAGAAACCGCTGCCGATACTTGAACTGAGGGAAGGAAATGAGGTATTATACCTAAAGCTGGGCGAAGCAGATGAACAACCGCAGCCGGAATACACCATTAATCCTTACAGATTTGCGGACCATATGTGTCTGAATTAAATAAAGAAGCCGGCAATAATTTGCCGGCTTCTTCGAACTATCATTCGACCGCCTTTGAAAAGCTCAGGCTGACATTGTAATAGTGTTATTACTATTTTAATACTACTGATCTATTGTAACCTTATTCATTTTATCTCCCTGCTGAATATTATCTGATAATTTCAAGCGAGTGTACCAACGATTGGCAAATACCGGAACACAAACGAATTCTATTTATTCTTAAATTCCACTCTCAATTGGACTCTCTCATCATCAGGATCTGATTTAGCTATCACTATAGCTTCATCGGCTTCATTATAAAAAGCTGCTATCCCTTTGATTATCCCTACCGCAAGTGCTCCCATTCGCCGTTTTGAATAATAATCTATGATAAGGATATTGTTATATAAAGGAGTTACATTTAAAACAGGCGGTGTGGCGGTACTGTTGAGCTTTCTTACCGCGCCGTGCATTACATTCTCTGTATGGAGCAGCACATCATAAGTAGACCATCCCGGTCTCAGGTAATTTGAATATAACTGGAATAGGTCCGGTACCAGATAAATACCAAAGCTTTCTTTAAGATCATTTACGGGGATTCCGGTAGCTGCAGATGCTGCGGAAACTATTGCCCCTATTTCAGCAAGAGGATATGATTCCGTAGTATAGTAATTTCCCGATGTGCCTGCAGCGGTGTTCAATGCGTCCCACGTACCATCAGGGAAATTGTTATCTACATATTTTTTTAAAAGAAAAAATATGGAGCCGTGGACCTTTAAAATATCGTCGTTCATAGGAACTGCAAAGAAATGCATTTTAGTGAATATATATGGGGATACCTCCTTACCGGATCGAAAATCAAAAAACCGCTGATGTATAATCAGCGGTTTATCCACGTATTCCCGAGAAAATCTTATTGATCTATTGTAACCTTATTCATTTTATCTCCCTGCTGAATATCATCTAAAAACTCCAAGCCGGATGTGATCTTGCCGAAACAGGTATGCACTCCATCTAAATGCTGTGTTCCCTGCCTGTTGTGGCAAATGAAAAATTGAGAGCCGCCGGTGTCTTTGCCCCGATGAGCCATAGACATTACACCACGATCATGAAATTGTTTATCACCGGTTGTTTCACATTTAATGCTGTACCCGGGCCCACCTGCGCCCGTACCGTCGGGATCGCCCGTCTGCACCATAAAATTCGGTATTACGCGGTGAAAGCTGATGCCGTCATAATAGCCTGATTCAGCAAGTTTCTTAAAATTTGCTGCTGCTATGGGTGTAGCATCATCATTTAATTCAAACCCAAACGTTCCTTTGTTGGTTTCTATTTTTCCTGTGGTACTCATGTTTAATATTTTAGAGATGCAAATTAACGGTTTCCCTTTCTTATTTGGACTGTATCTTCCAAACAGTATTGGAGGCATCATCTGCCACAAGCATAGAACCGTCTTTTAAAACGGTAACTCCCGCCGGGCGGCCGTGTACTTCCGAATCATCACCACCTGCAATAAAGCCGGTAAGAAAATCTTCCGGTTTGCCTGAAGGCCTACCGCCGCTAAAAGGCACAAATACAACTTTGTAACCAACTAACGAAGAGCGGTTCCAGGAGCCGTGCTGGCCAATGAACATGCCGCCGCGGTATCGTGCGGGAAACTTTGTTCCGGTATAAAATGCAAGGCCAAGGGATGCAGTATGTGAGCCAAGGGGAACATCCGGCACAATTGTCACAGATACCAGTTCCGGATGAGGATCTTTCTTCATACGCGGATCTGCATTAGCGCCGAAGTATGCATACGGCCAGCCGTAAAAGCCGCCGCGTTTTACGCCGGTGGCGTAATCGGGAACAAGGTCATCACCCAAACCATCTCTTTCATTCACTGCTGTCCATAGCGTTTTAGTAACCGGTTCCCAACCCATACCTACGGGGTTACGAAGGCCTGATGCATAAATTTGCTCTCCCGTGCCGTCAGGATTTATTTCTAAAATATTAGCCCTTCTGATCTCATGCTCCATTCCATGGTCTGCATTATTACTTCCGGACCCGACACTTACATAAATTTTAGTTCCTGCGTCATTGGCTGTTATATTCCTCGTCCAATGATTATTGTAACCGCCTGCAGGGAGGTTCACTATCTTCTTTGCACCTGATCTTAACTTTGTATCTCCCTCTGTATAGGGATACATAAATAAGCCATCTGTGTTTGCTACATAAAAGTGACCGTTAAGGATAAGCATACCGAGCGGTTGGTTTAAGCCCTCTGCAAATACCATAACCGTTTCGTAGCTACCGTTTCCATCCTTATCCCTGAAGAGCCGAATGCGATTTGCGCTGGTACCGTAGTTCTGCGTCTTTATTTTTCGGGAAATGCCGGCGCCGAATTTAATAAGGCCTTTTAAAACGGTTTGTGTTTCTGCGACAAACACATCTCCGTTAGGACCCTGGTATATCCACCGCGGGTTTGTTAATCCGGAAGCGAATTTACTCACGGTAAACCCTTCAGGGGCACGCGGTGCTTCGCCTTCCTTCCAACCGATCACCTTACTGTAATTTTTGGTTGACTTGGTCGTATACGGTGCAGGTAAAGTATCAGTCTGGAACTCGCTCACCTTTACCGCTATAGGCTGCCCCTGTTTCTGAGGGGAGGAACATGCGGTTATCGCAAGCAAAACAGAGAGGGCAGCGGAAATTAATATGCGAGACATAGGAGAAGTTTTAACTGAGATGCAGTAAAATAAACGAATTTATTTTTTACAAAGATTGATGAGGCACGTGCAAGCACATGTAAAAGATAATCTATAATTCTTCACATACACACTCTTCTCTGTTTTAAAATTTACCTTTGCACCCATGTCCAAATATTTAGATGAACTCAATGATCCGCAGCGGGAAGCGGTGCTGCATAAAGATGGCCCTATTATGATCATAGCGGGTGCGGGGAGCGGAAAAACCAAGGTTCTTACCACCAGAATAACACATTTAATGTCGCATCACCTTGTAGATGCTTTTAATATTCTTGCACTCCCATGTACGAATAAGGCCGCTGCAGAAATGAAAGAAAGGGTGGAGCGGGTACTTGGAAATACCGAAGCAAGGAACTTATATATCGGCACTTTTCACAGTGTATTTGCACGCATCCTTCGCACGGAAGCTCCGAGACTTGGCTATCCGAATAACTTTACGATTTATGATACTGATGATGCAAAGAGCGTAGTAAAGACAGTGATCAATGAGCTGCAGCTGGATGATAAGGTTTATAAGCCCGGGGTAATGTACAATCGTATTTCTGCAGCTAAGAATGCTTTGGTAGGACCGGAAGAATATGCAAATGATTATTCGCTGCAGCAGGAAGATGCACGGGCAAACAGGCCCATGCTTGGGCAGATATATGCTGCGTATGCGAATCGCTGTTTTAAAAACGGCGCCATGGATTTTGATGACCTGCTCATTAAAATGTACCTGCTGCTGAAGAACTTCCCGGAGAGCCTGAGCAAGTACCAGCACAAGTTCAAATACATTATGATAGACGAGTACCAGGATACTAACCCCGCGCAGTACGAGATCATAAAGCTATTGGGTGCTATGCATGAAAACGTATGTGTGGTAGGAGATGATGCACAGAGCATTTACAGCTTTCGCGGTGCTACGATCGAAAACATATTGCAGTTTGAAAAAGATTATGATGATGTAAAATTGGTGAAGCTGGAACAGAATTACCGCAGCACTAAAAATATACTGAATGTAGCTAATGGCATAATAGGCAACAATAAGGGACAGATCGAAAAAAGGCTTTTTACAGATAACAGCGACGGCGAAAAGATAAAGCTTATCCGAACCATGACGGATAATGATGAAGGAAAAATGGTAGCAGATACCATCCAGGAAAACAAGCTGCGCAATCATTATTTCAATAAGGACTTTGCAATCCTGTATCGTACTAATGCACAGAGCAGGAGCTTTGAAGAATCACTGCGCCGCATGGGTATTGCATACCGCATCTACGGTGGCATGAGCTTTTACCAGCGCAAAGAAGTAAAGGACCTTATAGCGTATTTGCGGATTATTGTTAATCCGCGGGACGAAGAAGCATTGAAACGCATCATTAATTATCCTGTACGCGGTATTGGCAAGACCACAATGGAGAAAGCAATCTTGTTTGCAAACGAACGCAATCTAAGCATGTGGGATGTGCTTTGTAATGCAGCGCTGTACGGCTTTCGCAGCGGTACACTTGAGGTGATAGACAATTTTGCCACCATGATCAAAATGTTCCAAAGTGAACTCGGCAAAAAGAATGCATATGACCTTGCAACACTGGTGGGAAAGAATACCGGCCTGGTAAAAGATCTGTTCAATGATAAAACAACAGAGGGCCTGGCCCGTTATGAAAACGTGCAGGAATTATTAAACTCCATAAAAGAGTTTACTGAAACACCAATGAATGAAGAAGATGGTGAAGTAGGCGACAAAAGTCTGGGTTCCTACTTACAGCAGATCGTATTACTTACTGATTCTGATGATGATAAAAAAGACAATGGCGACTCAGTAAAGCTGATGACGATACATGCCGCAAAGGGCCTTGAGTTCTCTGTGGTTTTTGTGGGCGGCTTGGAAGAAACGCTGTTCCCTAATGCTATGAGCATAAATACAAGGGAAGAGCTGGAGGAAGAAAGACGTCTTTTCTATGTAGCTGTTACACGAGCAAAGCACAGGTTGTATTTAAGCTACAGCAATGCACGCTACCGCTTCGGTCAGCTGCAGCAAAATGACCCGAGCCGGTTTATAGATGAGATACCGGAGGAGCACCTGGACCGCAGTTATGCGGGCTCTCCTTCCCGCAACAATGCTGCAGGCGGAGCAAGGGGGACCGCCTTTGAGCGTATGCACCGCGGGGGTTTTGAAAATACGCAACCTGCATACCCTGCCCGTAAAGAGAGCAAACCATCTTATGCGGTGCCTACACGACCGCAGGTAAAAGAACATGTGCCCTCAGAAAATTTTGTGGCCAGCGATACATCCGATCTGCAGGCCGGCCAAAAAGTAGAGCATCAGAAATTCGGCTTTGGTGAGGTGATCAAAACGGAAGGCGCAGCGCATAATCCTATTGCTACGATCAATTTTGAGCATAACGGGGAGAAGAAGATCATGCTGAATTATGCGAAGTTGAGAATTGTAGGTGGTGAATAGAATCATTAATAAAATCGCATAGTGATTCAGTTATCCCACCGAAAACTTACTTAAAACGTATATGGCATCGTTAAAATTCATCTGAGATACTTACGTTTAGCGGAGAAATTGTCGAAAAAAATTATAAAAACGTTTTAAGTGGTAAATTTGTAATCCAAACACATTATTTAGAACTTCATTACAATGATCAAAACAGGCAATCCCGTTATAAGTATTTATACAGAAATGACCCCCAACCCGGAGACAATGAAATTTGTGGCAAACAAATTATTGTACCCCGGAAAGAGCATTGATTTTCCTGACCAGGAAAGTGCTAAACCGTCTCTTCTTGCACAGGAGCTATTCAGCTTTCCTTTTATCAAATCTGTGTTTATTGCCAGCAATTTTGTGACACTTACTAAAACATCTGAAACAGAAGACTGGCAGGATGTGATCCCCGCTATAAAGCAATTTCTTAAAGAATACCTCGAGGAAGGGAAACCTGTCGTAAATGAAGAAGAGATCGCTGTAAGGAAATCTGAAAGCAGCAATGAGGTAAATGCAGATGATGACGATGTGGTAAAAAGGATTAAAGAGCTGCTTGAGAATTATGTAAAACCTGCGGTAGAAATGGATGGCGGTGCCATACAGTTTAAAAGCTATGAAAACGGAAAGGTGAACCTTATGATGCAGGGAAGCTGCAGCGGCTGTCCGTCTTCTATGATAACACTGAAAGCAGGTATAGAAGGTATGATGAAACGAATGATACCGGAAGTAAAGGAAGTTGTAGCAGAGTCGGAGTAATTCTGAGCGATTAGTTTTTAGTGCTTAGGTAAGAGAAGGTATATATAATATGAGTGTGTTATTTCCTGTGCCACCACGCCCACCACATTAAGATAAACTGTAAGGGAATTAATCGCAGCCACGCTCCCCAAAGCGGAATACAGAGTGCCGGTTTTGGTCCCATACATCCTCCTTTTTGAATCATGTAAACATGTGCGGGAATAAATGCGATGAGCATTAATATTATACCGTAGGCTGCGAATCTTCGTGTAGCAGGAAAGATCAGCAACGTGCCTAAAATCAATTCTGCAATTCCCGATAATATATTTATTAAATAATGATTGGGGAGGTAATCCGGGATGATGGAATAATAACCCGCGGGGTGCCAAAAATGATTGGTGCCCGCACCGATGTATAAGGTTATCAGCAAAACAAGGCTTATCTTTTTGAGCATACTTTGAAACTTATCTGATGAATGTACGACCGAATAAATTTACCGGATGCATTTACATACTTGTTCGTTACTCCCATTAAAGTATTTTTGAAAAAAAGATTTGACACCGGCTGAAATATTCGAACAGTTTTTAAAGGATCTTGTGCTTACCAAATGGTATGAATATATTGCAGTTATCTCCGGGATAGTAAGCGTATGGTTCAGCAGGAAAGAAAATGTACTGGTTTATCCTGTAGGACTCATCAATACCATCATCTACATCTACATCAGCTTTAAAGGACATCTGCCCGGTGAAGCAGCAGTAAACTTTTATTATACGGTAATGAGCATTATCGGCTGGTATATGTGGGCTAAAAAAGACCCGATGATGCGGCCTGTGCTGCATATCACCAATTCTTCTTACAAAGAACTGCTGCAGCAGGCAGGCTTCTTTCTGATCTGCTACGCTGTCATTTTTTCTTCTCTGACTTACTTTAAAAAGAACTTCTTTGAAGGCGCTATTCCCTGGGCAGACGGCTTAGCAGCAGCAACGGCCTTCACGGGTATGTGGCTTATGACAAAAAAGAAAGTGGAAAGCTGGTATTGGTGGATCGCTACGAATATTGCCGCCGTACCCTTATATTTTGTAAAGCATTACGTGCTTACGAGTGCCTATTATCTTATTCTTCTCATCATGAGCATTTTCGGCCTGATAGCCTGGATGAAAAAAGTGAAAGAAAATAAATACACAAACCCTGTCCCCTCTTAATTACCTGTATGGCCGAAAATCAAATAAAAAAAATTGCCGTAATTGGCCCGGAAAGTACGGGCAAAAGCATGCTTTGTACTCAACTGGCGGCACATTATAATACTATATGGGTCAAGGAATATGCAAGGGAGTATCTGCTGAATAACGGTACGGCCTATGTGTTTGAAGACCTATTTAAAATTGCAGAAGGGCAGATGGCAAGTGAGGATGAAGCTGTAAAGCAATTGGAGGTAAGCAATAAACTGCCGGCAATACCGCTTTTTATTGATACAGATCTTCATGTAATAAAAATATGGAGCGAATTTGTTTTTAATAAATGTGATAACCGCATTCTTACAGAAATAGCGAGGAGAGAATATGACCTGTATCTCTTGTGTAATACTGATCTGCCCTGGGTACCGGATGAGCTAAGGGAATACCCTGACCCCGAAACAAGGCGAAAATTATTCAGCTATTACAAAGAAGAGATGACTGAGCAAAAAAAGCCTTGGGCCATAATCAGCGGAAACTATGAAGAGCGTTTGAGCGCTGCTATTACAGCCACTGAACAGATCTTATAATTATTTTATTACAGCCTGTATATCAGGGTCTCTTTCTATATTGGCCATTTGCCTCAGTATGCGTAACGATCTTGCAGAGACATACTTGCTGAGCGGGCTCACCGTATACACGATCGGATTGGGCAAGGCAGCAGCAATCTGTGCCGCCTCACCGCGAGTGAGCAGCAAGGCATCTTTATTAAAATATTTTAGAGAAGCGGCCTGTATGCCAAAAATTCCCTTTCCCATTTCTGATACATTAAGGTACATTTCCAGTATCCTTTGTTTTGTCCACAACGTTTCAATCATAAAAGTAAAATACACTTCCAGCCCTTTGCGAAGGTAGCCGCCACCCTGCCAGAGAAAAACGTTTTTAGCCACCTGCTGGCTTATCGTACTGGCGCCCCGTACCCTTCCGGGGTGTTTCTTATTGTATTTGATGGCGAGCTTTATTGATTTAATATCAAACCCATTGTGATCAGGAAAAAGCTGGTCCTCGCCCGCTAACACAGCAAGCTTGGCATATTTGCTCATTTCATGAAAGGAAACATGATCTCTTTGTAATCCCCTACCGGTAATTAAACTGTGCAGCTGGGTGATGGTAACAGGAGGATCTACCCAACGCAAAATTATGATGTAGAAAAATTGCAAAATAAAAAGCCAAAGAAACAGGCGAAGAATTGATCCGCCACAGCCTTTTTTACCTGATCTCTTCATAGGAGTTAGATCATCTTTTTCATCTTAGCATACCACACGCCGAGAATGAGGGCAATACCAAATGCAAGAAACATAAAACCGGAAATCTTGTTTATGATCTTAATGTTTTTATCATTAAGCTTTTTGCGCAGCTTGCCGGCAAGATTGATCTTAAAAAAATCTGCGCTTACATTCATGCCGAGACAAATGGAAAAAGTAATGATCTTTTCTTCAGTAGTACTGTCCAAAGATTTAGTAGCAGCGGCAAGCCAGAGTGCTATTACGCCGGGATTGAGGGTGTTTATCAGAAAACCCGTAATGAATAATCTTGCATGAGTGGTGCTGTTTATTTTCACACCTTCATCCAGCTCAGCTTTAGAATGATATTTTTTAAAGAAGAGGTAATATATACCAAGAATAATAAGAAAAATGCCGCCTGATGTGCCGATAGGCACCCGGTAGGTTTTAAGGCTTTCTAAAAGGGTACCGAAAAGATTTGCCGTAACTACCCAGAGCAGATCGCTTAACCATACACCGAAAATGAACCAGAAGGCACTGCTGAGGCCATAGTTGATGCGCAGCTTAAGAATGGTAAAGATCACGGGACCTACAGAGAAGACCAGTGCAAGGCCAAGCAGTAATCCCGAAATTATAGCCTCCGTCATTTCTGTTTCTGTTTAAAAAAAATTACAGGGCGGAATGTACTTCAGATAAATACATCTTCCATTCTTCGTGCATTTTTCCTTTGAGCACTCGCGGGAATTTATGCTGCCCGCCCATTTTTCCTTTAGAACGCATAAAGTTCATAAACACTGCTTCTGACAATACATTTACCGTTACAGCTTTCAATGCATGGTTTCTTTCTGTTTCATAGTCATCATTGAGGTGCTTTATCTTTTCATCCAGCACTGCTGCGAATTCAATTGCATCTACTTTATCATCTGTAGCAATATACCATTCATGAGCAAAAAAATTGCCGAAAGGTACTCCTGCTACTGTAAACTCCGGAATGATCACATTCAGCTCTTCCGCAGCAAGCTCTATAGCATTATTCATATTATCTACACTGAGGTGCTCTCCTACAAGGCTCAGGAAATGTTTTGTTCTGCCGGTAATAATGATCTCACTCCTGTCTTTATCGATAAGCCTCACGGTATCACCGATCGCATAGCGCCATGCCCCCGCATTTGTACTTATTAATATGGCATAGTCCTTATCCTCTTCTAATTCGTGTATCATGTACACTTCCGGGTTATCTGTCATCTCACCCTCCGCATCAAAATTGTTTTCATCAAACGGTACAAACTCAAAGAAAATATTATTGTTGAGTGCAAGATGCATTCCTCTCGTATCCTGCCGGTTTTGGTAAGCCAAAAATCCTTCGGATGCCAGGTAGGTGTCTACATATGTGATAGGCTTGCCTAAAAGCTGTGCGAAACCTTTTTTATAAGGCTCCATCGCTACCCCGCCATGAACATAAAATGCCAGGTTGGGCCAGATCTCATGTATGTTATTGAGCTTGTACCGCTCTATGATCTTTTCCAGGCAGAGCTGTATCCAAGCCGGTACCCCAAGAAGGAAACTGATATCCCAGTTCGGTGCATTTTCCACTACTTCTTCGATCTTTTTAGACCAGTCTTTTTCTTTTGCTATCTTTTTCCCGGGCTTGTAGAGGCCAAGGCCCCTGAACCAAAGCGGGATATTTTTCTGCTGTATGCCACTAAGGTCCCCGGCATAATAAGTAGCGCCTTTTTGCAATTGTGTGCTGCCGCCGATAAGCAACCATCCTTTACCTATTGAGCTCTTAGGCACATTGTCGTATTTTGCCAGGCTCATGAGCTGGCGAATGCTGGTAATGTTGTTACTCCTCAACAACTCTTTTGTAATAGGGATATATTTACTGGAAGCATCGCTTGTGCCGCTGCTGAGGGCAAAATATTTAATTACGCCGGGCCAGCACACATCAGGAATGCCTTCCAGCGCCTTATACCACCATTCATTATAAATTTTAGAGTAATCATAAGTAGGGACATTCTGCTGGAACTTCTTTGCAGGATGCCTGCTCAGCAGGATCTCATCAAACTTATACAGCTGTCCGAATTGCGTAAACCTTGCTTTGCGCAGCAGCTTCTTCAAAACTTTAAATTGCTGTCGCCGCGCATCACTCACGGGGATATTCAATGCTCTCGCAATGTATGCAGGAAGCTTGATATCAAATATTGCCATAATGCTTAATTGGTGGACAACAAATATAAGTAATGGGGATGAGGATTGCAGGCAGAAGGATGCCGTTAAAATAATAGATTTTGAGCAGCTTATTAATATTCCGGATCTCATCCGCCGCAATACCGGCTAATTTGTTTAAATTGTATCTTCAAAAACCTGCTTGTTATTTTATGAAGTGTAAATCTCTGTTTACAATTACTGCATTTGCAGCAATATTCGGTTTGAACTCCTGCGGCAAAGAAGGAGAAGGAATGCCTGAAGCGCAGGGGGGAGACCTGCCAACCAATTACATTATTCTTAAAGACGGCAAGTTCTCACCTTCTGCTTTAACTGCTGTGAACGGAAACTCATTCACCTTTGTAAATTATTCAGGGGAAACTGCGGGCATATATTCTTCTGACAGCATCATAATAAACAAACAGAACATACCCGCAAACACATCTTATTATTTTAAAAAAGATACTGCAATTACCGCTCCTTACACGATCATTTATAGGCAGGCAGGCAAACCTAATGTAACAGGGTCTATTACCCTGACTCCCTGATCAATTAAATGATGCTGCAGATTAGGGTTTGCCGATCAGAAATAAGCCGGCAATACCTGGCATACAAAACCGATAGCTAAACCTGTATAAATATCTTTTTGTGTATGGTCACTTACCAGTAAGCGGGAAGTGCATACAATGCCGGAAAGCAGAATTACCAATGCTAGCGGCCAGGTCATGAGCATACTGTCATCTCCTGCTATAATCCAAAACAACCCTAACCATCCGCCCATACCTATTGCATGCATGCTTACTTTAAAATAGATATTTGCCAGTAAGGCTGCGCTTGAAGCCAGAAAAATGCCGAGGATAAAGTCTGCCATGATGGGCGGATACAGTTCCTGTTTTTTAAAAACAGTGTATGCCCAGAAGAAGAATATACCGCAGGCCATGTATGGGATGATGCGGTCTTTGCGGGTGCGCAGAAATATAGAATCTATAAAACCTAATGCCTTCAGGAGCAATATGCTGATGAGCGGGAAAAACACCAGGTTTATGGCAGAAATAACCAGCGTTTGCAACTTGGCCCTGTCAGAAAAGCCCGAGAAATAAGACGGGTGAATGTATACCAGAAATGCAATGATATACATCGGTACAAATACCGGGTGAAATATATAAGAGAAAAAAACAGCAGGCCACTTAATGGCAGGTTGCACATATTTTTTTTCCTGTAAGACCTCTTCCTGTATAATCTTCTGCATAGTAATCTACTTCACCGGTGATAATCGTGCACCCATGTCAATCAGCTAACGTGGAGGGCTGAACTTACCGAAGCTCATATAAACCTGCTTTAAAATCCGCCTTCGACAAGCTCAGGCTGACATCAGGCAAATATCATCAAAGGATCTTTCGTAAACGTGCTACAGGAATATTTAATTGTTCCCTGTATTTTGCCACTGTTCTCCGTGCAATGTTGTAGCCTTTTTCCTGCAGCATTTCCGTAAGCTTCTCATCGCTGTAAGGATGCTTTTTGCTTTCCTCACTGATGAGATCCGTAAGTATTTTTTTCACTTCCCGTGTACTTACTTCTTCGCCGCTATCGGTCTGCAAACTTTCACTGAAGAAGAATTTAAGGCGGTAAGTGCCGAATTCCGTTTGTACAAATTTGCTGTTGGCTACACGGCTCACCGTAGAGATATCCAGGTTAGTACGCTCTGCAATATCTTTCAGGATCATAGGGCGCAGATCTGTTTCATCGCCGGTAAGAAAAAAGTCACGCTGGTAATTCATGATGGCTTCCATGGTATTGAGCAAAGTATTCTGCCTTTGCTTAATGGCATCTATGAACCATTTTGCGCTGTCTATTTTTTGTTTGATAAATAACACTGCTTCTTTCTGCCGCTTATCTTTTTTAGTGCCCTTATCATAATCCTTAAGCATATCCCTGTATCCTTCACTTATTCGGAGGTCAGGGGCATTTTTACTGTTTAGTGTAAGCTCAAGCTTGCCTGCAGCATTGGCAATAAAGAAATCAGGAATTACATAGTTCGTGTTCTTACCTGTATCACCGGCAGTACCTCCCGGCTTGGGATTCAATTTTACGATCTGGGCTATTACTTCACGCAGCTGCTCATCTGAAAGATTAAGCGCACGCTGTATTTTTTCGTAGTGTTTCTTTGTAAACTCTTCGAAGTATTTTTCCAATACTTTAACGGAAAGCTCAATGATCTTGCCCTGGTCCTTCTTTCTGTCCAGCTGCAACAACAGGCACTCCTGCAGGTTGCGAGCTCCAACTCCCGGCGGATCGAAATGCTGGATCTTTAAAATGAGCTGCTCTATTTCAACCTCATCCGTATCTACGTTCTGGCGGAATGCAAGGTCATCGATAATAGCGCTGGTTTCCCGGCGTAAATAACCGTCATCATCCAGGCTACCCACAAGCTGTTCTG